>JBBQCK010000433.1:0-3406 GCA_038318605.1 Tepidisphaerales bacterium
CATCGACCTTTGATAACGGATCGCTCAATGTCGAATGGGCCTTTGCATATTCCGTCGCGGGCTGGGTGGTTGCCGGGTCCATAAATGCCGGCCGAGTCGTCAACATCGCAATCGCCGGGCGCGTCGTTGCCGGATCGATGATTCCCTTTGGGGGTTCATCGCTGGCGATGCGCGGATTAAGTGGCTGGATGCCGTTGGCGGGGCGAGTGGTGGCGTCGCCTTCGGGAATATCACTTCGTGGTCCGATCACGCCGTCGGGCTTTGCTGTCGTTTTTGCCGGAGCGGGCGGCGTCGGCGCAACCGGCGGTGGAGGCGGGGCGCTGGCGATTTCTTCCGCTCTTGCTCGAGCGTTTGGCGCCGCCGGCGAATCCGACGGGCCGCGTACACCAAAAAATGATCGCTCCTGCCCGCCGCCGCCCTTTGATCGAAGCAACTCCTTCGGCACCCCGACATTTTTCGACCCATCTCCCGGCGGCGACACGTCCACCGACGGATCGAGCGCCGATCGTCCGGTTCCAACCGGGTCGCGGCTCAGCGGCGCCTGATCCTGCTCGGCAATCAGTGGCGTCAGTGCAACTTCCTCGCCTTCCGAAGAATTAATGGCTTTGCCGGCGCCATTGCGCTCGCCGAATCGATCCTGCTGCGGATCGGGCTTTTCGGATGGCTTTGTCTGCGGAGTCGGAGGAACCTCGACGTGCGACTTGCCGCCACGCGTCGGCGGGAATCCATAGGCCAATAGTCGATCAAGTGAGTGGATGACATACGCGGCGTCGCCGATCAGCAGCACGCCGTGAATCAGCAGCGATGCGATCAACGCCACCGCAAGAACATGGTCGGATCGAAACCGCATGACACCCTGAACACTGCCGGAATGAGTGCGCCGAAACAACTGCCGCCGCTATTCTATTCGGCATTCAAGGCGACTGTCCTGCGATTCGCGGGAATATCCCCAGAAAGCGGTAAATTTCCCTGTAGATGGGCGATTGCATCCGGAATTTTGCTCGCCACAAACCACAGGCGGCGCGAGCCGGGGCGGATAAATCCACTCTCGATCCCATGTTCCAGCAGCGCCAAAAGTGGGTCGTAATAGCCGTTGAGATTCAGGATGACAATCGGCTTGTCATGAACGCCAAGCTGCCGGCCGACGATGATTTCAAAAAGCTCTTCAAGCGTGCCCAATCCGCCCGGAAGGGCGATGAATGCATCGGCCCGCTCTTCCATGAGCCGCTTGCGCTCGCGCATGCACTCCGTCACCACAAGCTCATGGCACGACTGATCGACCACGCCTTTTGCAACAAATAACCGAGGCGTGATCCCCAGAACGCGGCCCCCCGCCGACCGCGCTGCATCCGCCAGCGCCCCCATGCAACCAACGTTGTTGCCGCCATATACAAGGCTCCAGCCGCTTTCGACCAGCGCTTGCCCCAACTCGCCAGCCGCACGGATGTATCCTGTGTCTACCTGCGTGCTCGACGAACAATAAACTGCGACGGCGCGAATCACGTTAAGCCTTGATGTAATTCTTTTCCTTGAAGTATGCGACCGCTTCATCGGTGCTGTTGAAGACGCGCGTCGCTGTCTCAGTGATGAATGGCGACGGCGTTCCGCGGCACGCCCATATCACATACACCTCGCGGCCGCCTTCAAACGCATGATGCAGTTCCCGCTCGACCCCGCTGCTGAGGCCCGGTTTGCCGTTGGGAAGCTCTGGGACCAGCGAAATAATCATGTCGGACTGATCCACCATCTTGAAATCGCGTGCGTAAATCTGCCCGAGAATGTCGCCGCTGATGGCCGCCACGTCGGCGGTTTTCAATGTCGTCACGCCTACATCGGTTTTCACGTCGATGGTGGTTTTGCCGTCTTCAAGCGCCTTCAGCGAAGTCATGTGCAGCACGAACTCATCGACGTCACCCGGATCGAATGTCGTGAAGTGGTCATTAATCAGCGCCTTGAAGCGATCGATTTCGGCGAGCGTGTCAGGAAGGTCCATCACGTGGCTCATCGGAAACGACAGGTAAACCTTCTTGCGCTCCGGTTCGAGCATGAGCCGATAGAGCGTCTGAGTCGTCATCGAAAATCGGCCGCGGCTGAGCATGTAAAAATGCCCGTAGCCACGATGGATGTTCGCCAGGATTTCAGTTGCGAGCAGTTCCTCCTCGCGCCAGACCATGATGTCCTTCAGCGAGTGATCGATGTCGTGGCCCTGTACGAGACGCGCATGAACATTCTCGGCGTTATCCAGAAGAGTGACATAGAGGTCGGCATCAAAATCCTTCATCTGGTCGAAATCAAACGCCGCAAAAAGCCCATGCCGCCAACGGAATGTCGCGTGCGTATTGACGACTACATGCTTGTGTTTCGCTGCCTGGCGAATGATCTCCTTGAAAGCAGCCCGGCGCAAGGTGTTCAGGCGCGTGATCGGCAGATTCAAAATGCGTCCATGCGGCACGTCGGGCGCCTCAAGGTACATCATCTCGCCGAGATGAAAGACCTTGACGTCATGTCCTTCCTTGCGCGCCATTTCCTCCAGGGCCGAAAGATACGGACCTTTATCGACGCCGACTTGTCCTGTCACAATTACACGCATGGCGATCCTCTGTTCGATAGGAAAAACGCGGTCGCCAGACTTCGATTATCCTGGCCCGTCCGGAACTTTAAACCACGCCTGGCGCGCGCTCATCGCCCGTGCTGGCACGATCGGCTTCGAGGCGTGCGATCGCGTCACGCAGACGCGCGGCTTCTTCGTATGCCTCGTCGCGAATGGCCTTTTTCAGCTTCCGTGACAAGTCCTTCAACTCATCGACGGGCAGCTTCTCGCGAATCTCGCGGGCAAACCGCTTCAATATCCGCACCTCACCGCTGCGGGCAAATGCCTCGGCCTGGCCGAACCGCTCGAAAAATGCCCGGATGTCCGCAAGCCCGCGTTTAACCAGGCGCAGCGCCCTGTCATACCGACCGGCCGTGAATTGAATCGATGCCAATGCCCGTACATGCATCATCATGATGTAAGGCCGGTATTGCTCCATCGTCAGCTTGTCAGTATCGCGCCGCGCAAAGTGGGAGCACAGGTCCAGAACCTTAAGGTTTCGCCGCGTGTCGCGCGCAACCGCGTTGTAGTCACCGAGTACGAATAGACTCAGGTATCGCCGGTAATACATTCCCGCCTCGTCGCGCAGCAGTTCACATTGTTCCGGCGAAAGTTCGTAGCCATGGCGCGTTCCGGTACGTGCGGTGTGTTCACGAAGCTGCAACTCATGATAATCCAGCAGCGAATCGCAACCGTGCGGCCGCGCGCCGTCGGGCCGGCCGGTCAATTCCATCTGAATGACGCCGAGGTCCAACCGCATTTGCAGCTTCTCGCGGCCGTCGGTTCCGAGGATCTTGCGGACGTTCACGGTTCCCG
>JBBQCK010000434.1:0-3405 GCA_038318605.1 Tepidisphaerales bacterium
TGTGAACGTCGAGCGCGAGCGCGTGAACGTCGAACAGGCGCGTGTGGATGTCGAGCGGCAAAGCCTTTCAAACAAGCAGGAATTTGGGGATGCCGCGCTCAAGTTCGAGTTGGAAAAACTTCGCATCAATGCCGAACAGCAGGTGCGCATCGCGGCCGCCCAGGCAATGGGCACGATGATGGCGGGCGCGAACATGCAGATTTTCGGTGACCCGGACACAATGGCAAAGATGACAACGCAGTTTATGCGTGCCGCCAGCTACGGCGCCGCCGCCGAGGGGCTTGCCTCGACGCTTCCGCCGGGGGCGAGAGAATTGCTGGAGAAACTGGCGGCCAATCTGTCGAACCAGGTCGCGCCGTCGGCTCCGGTAAATGGGCCGACCGTCGCGGCGGCCGTGACGCCGGCGCAATCAAACGATGGCTCTGGCAAGGGTGACGCCGCCGATCGCAAGATCGAAAAGCGCCCGCGCGTGTGATGGGCCACGAGAAACGATGCATTCAGACCCCACCGCCAACTCCGGTTGAGCGCGGCGACATTCGCAAAGCCAACCATGACCGCAGAATCAACGAACGATCTGGCCGCGATGCTGGAAGCGATGTCCGGCTATCTCTCTACGCACCTGCCAGTCGATGAATGGGCGGCGCGGCTTGGCGAACAGCCCGCGCGCAACACGGTGGCGCTGGTCGGCATCGCTTCGGTGCTCTTCTACGCGGCCGAGCGAGAGAAGAACAAGAATGTGGACGATATTTGGGATGCGCTGGTTTACTGCACGACCAACCTGTCGGTGGGCTACTGCGACATCTTCGCCCAGACGACGGTTGGCAAGATCGTCGGCTCGGCGCTGATGACCGTTGGTCCGGCGCTGGCGGCACGGATGCTTGATGGCCCGGCAGCGTCAAAGCCCGATCCCAAGGAGGCCGAGGCGGCGCAAACCCAGCGAGACCGGCTTCAGCGGGAGACGCTGGAGACGTTAAGGCAGATTCTGGCCAGGCTGGAGAGCGCATCGCCGCCTGCGAGCCTTTGACGCGCCTCAGAAAGCGGTTGGGTTTGCCGATGACTTCACCCCCGATCTTGGCTACAACTTCCATCTTATATGACTGAACGTGTCACGATCGTCGGCGACGGGGCGATGGCCACCGTCTGTTCCATATTGCTGACCACCGGCGGACATTCGGTCACGATTTGGGGGGCGTTTGAGGAAAACATTGAACGACTGCTCCAGGATCGCGAGCAGACGCGCCTGCTGCCGGGCGTGCGCATCCCGCCGGACGTGCGGCTGACCGCGAACGATGGCGAAGCGCTTTCGGGCGCGACAATGGTGCTGTCGGCCGTGCCGACGCAGTACATGCGGCAGGTTTGGAATCGCCTGGGGCCGCACCTTCCGGCCGGCGTGCCGATTGTCTCCGTCGCCAAGGGGATCGAAAACAATACGCTGCTTCGGCCAAGTCAGATTATTTCCGATGTGCTGGTCGGGCGCAATGTGCGTCCCGGCGTCGTTGCTCCACCGCTGGCGGTGTTGTCCGGCCCAAACATTGCCGGCGAACTGGCCCGCTATCTGCCGGGCACGGCCGTCGTTGCATCGAGCAACCTCGCGGTGGCCGAGCGCGTGCAGGCTGCCATGAGCACGCAATGGTTTCGCCTCTATACCAACGACGATCTGGTCGGTGTTGAACTTGCCGGGGCAAGTAAAAATGTCATCGCGATTGCGGCTGGGATTATTGACGGCCTGGCCGCCGGAACGAATGCCAAGGCCGCCCTGGTTACGCGCGGCCTGGTGGAGATTACACGCCTCGGCGTGGCGATGGGGGCGCGTGAGGAAACATTCGGCGGCCTGGCGGGCCTTGGCGATTTGATCACGACGTGCGTAAGCCCCGAAGGCCGAAACCGCCGCGTCGGTGAACTGATCGGCAAAGGCCAGCGCCTCGAAGACATTCTGAACGAAATGCCCAGCGTTGCCGAAGGCGTTCCCACCACACGTGCGGTCATGGAACTCGCGCGCCGATTCAAGGTGGAAATGCCGATCACGGCGGCGGTGCATTCGGTGCTGTTTGAGGGCAAGGAAGTTATCGCCGCGCTGACCGAATTGATGAGCCGCGATCCGAAGCCAGAGCGGACAGCGGAATAGCAGCGGAACCTTCCCAGGTGGGCGAAATCGGAAATGGCAGACTCTTTTAATTCGGGCGGATTTTCGTTTATCAGACGAAGCCGCGGCCGCGCCTTGGGCGCGACAGTTGCCTTAAAGCGAGCATCACACGCCATTTACAAACAGCAAGATCCTGCGGCTAACGCCGGCATCTCAAGGCCTGTCCAATAAGGGGCCGATGTATTCTGGCATCGGATGGATCGGGTACAATACCGGGTCACAACCTGGTTTTGCATCGGGAGAATGGTGGATCGAGTATGAAATCGCGATCGCTTAAAAATGTTGGTCTGAGTCTGACGCTTGGTGGCGCCATGCTGGCGGGCGTTGTTGGCTGTGAGACGAAAGCCGGCACAGGTGCGCTGGTTGGCGCTGGCATTGGCGGTGCGGGGGGAGGGCTCATTGGATCAAAGTCGCACGCGCGCGCCGGCGAAGGGGTGGCCATCGGCGCGGGAGTTGGCGCGCTCGCTGGATTTCTCGTGGGCAACGAAATGGATAAATCGGATACGCGTGACCGCGACGCGGCGCGCGCCGACTATCAACAGCGTGATCGCGACCGATACGATTCCCGCCGCGGTAATTCATATGAATATGGTTCGAGCGACGGGGGTTCGGGCGAATACCGCTACCCGGCCGAGACGAGCAGGCTGGCCGACAAACAGGCAAATTCGCTCACCAAGGATGACATCATTCGCTGGACCAACGGCGGCACGCGCGATGACATCATCATCGATCGCATCGAACGCAGCGGCGTGGTGTTTCGACTGACGGCTGCGGATGAAAATCTGCTGCGCGACAACAACGTCAGTGAATCGGTCATCCGCGCCATGCGCGACACCGCGCGGCATTGACGCCGTGCAGGCCCACGAAGCCACATGGTGAATTTTAAATGTCTTCGCCCGCACTCACGGAATAGTGTGACAACTCAAGGGCGATCGACGACGCGCCCGCAAGACGGACCAGTTCCGCGGGGAATTGCTCTGACTGCGCGATGACATCGCGCCAGGCGATACCGAAATCGAGCACGATGCCGGTGACGCCAGGGAAGGCTACCAGCCGTCGAACCTCTACAGCGCTATCCGCCAGGAACCCGATGGCGTCTTTCAACTGTTGCGTGAAGTCATCAAGACCCGCCGCGCTAACCACGACGTTCAGACCCGACTTCTCGCACCTGCGTCCATCCGGCCTGGCAGCGAGCACGGCTTCGCCGCGGTGAAATACCTTTACGATGTCCCAGTCACAATCGGCGACGAACGCGTCAACGT
>JBBQCK010000435.1:0-3404 GCA_038318605.1 Tepidisphaerales bacterium
GCGGAGATGGCAATCTTCCCATCCACGAACGCGACGGCCGCGCCAAACTGATCACCTGCATCCGCTTGCGGGTTCAAGAATGTGTGAATTTCATTGCCGCTGTTCGTGTCATACAGATGCACCAAGCCGACAGCCGGCGCAGGGGATCCGGCGACATCGCCACTGTGGTTTGATTCGCCGACTGCCAGAAGGGAACCGGATGAGGCGAATGCGCCATAATTTGAAAAGCTCTCAGGCGCATCGCTGGTGTAAAGCGCCGTAGGCGTGAAATTCGCGCTGAACAGGCGGCGATCTTCGAGCGATTCAAGCGCGCCGATTGTCGGCCGCGCGCCGCCTGGCGCCCGCCGGATAGCCCGCAACAGATTCACTTCGTTGCCCGATTGACTTGAAACGTGATGCAATGCCCGCTTGAGATGACGTACCATGACCTTCCTCCAATCCCCCTGACAATGAAACGATTGGGACCCATTTGTGACAAGACGTGTCTCCGCAGACGCCAGAGTTTTCCCATGCGTCGTCTGGAATTCGCCGCATCATCTGCGATGCCAGTAAAAGATAGCAAGCGAAATCTACATAAAATCACAATTATTCACACATACATCCTGAACCGGTCAAACAGCCTCTGCCGTGACCGCCCGCAATCAAGTTGAAGGGGCTCTTTTCAGGTATCGACAGAGGCCGCCTCTTCGCTCAAATTTGAGAAGATGGTGGATGCTGCGAGATGTCGAGAGAGTGCAGAGCGTAGCACAGCTGAGTAGCGTGCATTTGGCGATCAGTGCCAATCGGCTTTGGGGCAACGGCCATTTTCTGGCCGTGTTGGTTACCACTCTGGCCGAATTTCATCCTGTGGCAAGCCGGCTGCCAACTAATCATTCCCCTTCTCTTCCAAGAGCTGCGGAATCAATGTTTCGTGATTTTCCCGGGCTTCGATCGATCGAAGGATCCCCTTGCGATCGATGAGAAACATTGTCGGTATTCCTTCGACGCCGTAATCCCTCGCCAGCGCGTGCCAACCGGGATTGTCGCGATCGAATAACTGCGGCCAGGGCATATCCGGATTCTGAGCCAGAAAACCAGTCAGCGCGTCAGTGGACTTGTCGCAGGAAATGCCGACGACCTCCAGGCCTTTGTCGTGCCAGTTGGCGTACGTCTTTTTCAACTCCGGTAACGAAGCCATGCACGGCCCGCACCAGGTTGCCCAGAAATCAACCAGGATGACCTTCCCGCGCCAGTCGGCCGATGTGAATGGCTTGCCGTCCACCATTACGCCGGCGATGGTCAGCGGCTTGCCCTCCATGTTCTTCAGCTTGTTGGCGAAATTCGCGCGCTGGCTTTGGGTCACGGCCGAAGCGCGTTGCTCGTTTGCCTCGTTCGCGCCGCCAATGCTTGCCATCATGGAAGCGTATTGGGCGATCGATTGACTCATGTCGTTCGCCTTGGCGAGGGCTTCAAGGTCGTCGAGCACGGCGGCTTGTTTGGCGGCGTCTTCAGAAGTGTGCAGCCACCGGACGAACAACTGCCCGCCGGCCGCAAACAATGCATCCTCACCAGCGCCCTTCGCTGAGAGCGCCAGTTCTGCGGAGCCTGAATCATCGCCCAACGCAGCCAATATCGTGTCGGCCATCAATATCTGCGAATTGCCCTGGCTTTTGAATTCGGGATCAACCATTGCAAGTTCATGCAACTGTCCCCTGAACTTCTGCAGGAGCGGCACAGCGGCCGGAGCAATCTCCTTGCGGCTCTCCTCGGTGGCGAGCGATTTGAGCCCGCCTTTAAGCGACTCGCCTATTTGATTGCTGGTTGCCGCAACTTCGGCTCGTACCTCGCGCGCCGGGCGCGTAGCCGGGCCTGTTGAAGGAACAGCGGCGGCAGAGACGCTCAGCATGGTGCAGCCCAGCATAGCGCACATGGATTTGTAAAGTCGGCGGTTCATATTCGCTCCAAGAAGGTCTTTGAAAATTGCTCTTGCCGGTCCGTTGTCCCGACACCCGCAATGGTAGGCAACCTGCCGTCCTGATGGTAGTTTTGCCTCCATGGCATTTTGCGAACTGCGCTGGTCAAGCAAGGTCATCGGCAAGCAGGTCGGCAGCTATGTTCTGCTCCCTGATGTTGGCGACGGCCCGTTTCCGGTTTTTTATCTTCTCCACGGCCTGTCGGATGACTACACGATATGGCATCGCCGCACGCGCATTGAGTTCTACGCAGCGGCCTATCCCATGATCGTGGTCATGCCCGACGGCTTTCGCGGCTTTTACACCAACAACCATCACGGGCCGCGATATGCCGACTACATCGCGCAGGAACTGCCGGAATTGATCGAACGCCAGTTTCACGCGCGCACCAGCGGCAAGGCGCGCTGCGTCGGCGGACTTTCGATGGGGGGTTATGGCGCCCTGCGCATTGGACTTGGCTTTCCCGGACGATTTACGTCGATCACCAGTCACTCCGGCGCACTGCTGCGCACGCGGCGGAATTCGCAGAATATGAGCGAGGAAGAGGCGAGATTATTCGGTCCGAATCCATCGCGCGGCGACCACGATCTTGTGGTACTGGCACGCCGCGCAAAGGCGGCCGGCCGGCTGCCCAAGATACGCATCGATTGCGGCACCGAGGACTTCCTACTGGATGAAAATCGAAGGTATCACGCCGAATTGAACAAACTGAGAATCGCACACGAGTATCAGGAATTTCCCGGTAACCACAGTTGGGATTATTGGGACAAACATGTGCAAACGGCCCTGTCGTTTCATGCAGCGGCATTGGGACTCAATACAGGCAGTAAATCGTGAGGCGCACATTTTTAGAAGTGCAAGGATGTGCAAATATTCCACCTATCGAAGGCGACTTGCTCTGCCTAGAATAACATGCGGTAAAGCGGGCTTCACTATCTTGTGCATCGCATCGCGATGGGCTTTTTGAAGAACAGAAAATCTGAAATGGCTCCTCAATGAGGCCGCCCCGATCGATCTTCATCCGATTGGCGCTGACCATTGCGGCCGTAGCGGTCGCGATGATGTTACGCGCTCTGCTCGCGCCGGCCTTTGGTCCGCGCTTTCCGTTCGTCACCTTTCTCCCGGCCGTACTGGTAACAACGATGCTCGCCGGGCTTTTCCCGGGGCTCGTCGCATTGCTGCTCTCGACGTGCGCAGGTGTGATGTTCATGCCCGATCGGCATGGCACGACATTCCTCGGCCTGTCGATTGACGGCACATCAATGTGTCTGTTTCTGTTCAACGGCGGACTGGTCGTGGGCGTCTGCGAATGGCTGCGACGCGCCCGCGAGATCAGCCGCGAGAGAGCTGCGCAGTTGCGTCTAGTGACCGACACTATGCCGGCGCTGGTAGCGCGTGGCAGGCGCGACATGACGTTCGCATGGGTAAACAGCCGATACGCCGCCCGATTTG
>JBBQCK010000436.1:0-3401 GCA_038318605.1 Tepidisphaerales bacterium
GCTGTCAAAATCGGCCAGATCAAACGTTGCCTTCAGCCGAACCGGTATATTTTAACACGAGATAGTAGGCGGTCGGCAGTAGGGAGTAGGCGGTAGCCAGTAGTCGGTGGAAGGTAGGCCGTCGGTAAAATGCGGTAGGCACCAAAACAGTAGAACGAAGTCTTGCGGGTGCCACCGGTCGCGGTACTCCGAGACCGGTGCGTTGCGTCGGAATCGCAGGCAATAGGCGGAAGAGTTGCAGGTTGCTTGTTGCAAGGGCATTTTCCCTGCATCACGTTTTCACGCTTCATGTGTTCACTCGGCCCATTCACACACGATCCATCCACTCCCCCCGATCCCAGGAAGCGAGCATACAGTCCATTATGTTGCTCGTGCGGGCGGCCGTGTCGCCGGTGCTCGGGCAATTCCCCTCGCCGCGCAGGTTTTTAACGATGGTTTCAATTAGCGGCTGCTGTACGTGCGCCGGCGTTTCTACGGGCAGTTCTTCGATATGACCGCCGGAGATAATCAGAATCGGCTCGGTTCCAAAGATTGAAAATCGCAGCGTGCCGCGCTCGCCGACGATTTCCGCGCGATCCTGCTGCTCGCCAGCAGTGAAACACCAGACGCCCGCGCCGGCCGGCCCACTGGCATGCGTCCAATGGCCGGCGACGAGATCCTCGGCGGGGTATAGCTTTGCCTGATTCATCGCGGCGCCACTGGCGCCTGCGATCGGGCCGAGAAGAAAATCAAGAATGTCCAGCGTGTGTGATGCGAGATCGAGAAAACGTCCGCCGCCCGAAATCGCCGGCTTCACTCGCCAGGGTTGCGCATCCGGTTTCCCATCATTGCTTTCAGGCGCATGGTAAAGCGTCACCTGAACGAACCTCGGCTGGCCGATGGCGTTTTTGTCGAGCAGTGACTGAATCTTCAAAAATCGAGGCATCGCCCGACGGTAGTAGGCAACATACAACGGCACATCCGCCGCTCGACATGCCCCAACCATACGCAGGCATTCCGCATGGCATCGCGCCATCGGCTTCTCGACATAAACCGGCTTGCCCGCCCGTGCCGCCAGCATTGTGTAGTGTTCGTGAGCATCCGGCGGCGTAGCGATGTAAACCGCATCGACCTCCGGGTCATCAATCAATTGCTGTGCGTCGTCGTAGGAGCGCGGCACGTTATGCCGCCGCGCGTAATCGGCCGCCATCGCACCGTCGCGCCGCATCACCGCGACAAGCGAAGAATGCGGCACTTTCTGAAACCCCGGACCGGATTTCACCTCGGTGACGTTGCCACATCCGATTATGCCCCATCGCACCTTTTCGTAGCGCTTCATGCGCGCCGTTTATAGCGGCTCGATGAGTACCTGCACAGTCAGGCAGCAAATTGCGGCTCGGCGAGTCAGGTCTACAATCCCCCCCATGCGGCCGCTGGCGTTTTCTACCAATGCGTTTAAGAAAAACACGCTCGAAGAGGCGATCGATTCCATCGCTGACGCCGGGTATTCGGGCGTGGAACTGATGGCGGATGTGCCGCATGCGCTGCCGGCGGCCATGGATTCCGGCCGGATTGATCGGGTTCGTCAGCGGATCATGTCGCGCGGCCTCTGCGTGACCAACATCAATGCCTTCACACTCTTCGCCTGTGGCGACACCTACCATCCCACCTGGATCGAAGATGAACCGGCCGACCGCAAACGGCGCATCGATCACACGCTTGGCGCGATCGGACTGGCAAGTGCGTTCGGTGTAAAGACCGTCAGCCTGCAGCCGGGCGGGCCGATGATTGGGACCCATCTCACGCGAAATCAGGCCGGCGAGCGCTTTGCCGAGGGGTTGTCGCAATGCATCCCGGCCGCCCGCAATGCGGGTGTGATTTTGGCGATCGAGCCGGAACCCGGGCTTTTCATTCAGGATTCAGCGGAGTTCATCGAATTCAAACAGAGATACTTCGCCAACGATGATTCCGTGCGCATGAATTGCGATGCCGGGCATCTGTTCTGCGTCGGCGACGAGCCGGCCGCCGCGATCCGTCGCCATGCTGAACATATCGCGCACGTTCATCTCGAAGACATCGGCAGCAACCGCGTTCATCAGCATCTCACGCCTGGGCGCGGCGCGATGGATTTCGCATCGATTTTCCATGCGCTGGACGATATCCATTATGCCGGCCACTGCACGGTTGAGTTGTACCCATATGAAACGACCGCCGCCGGCGTGGCCCGACAGGCATTTGAGCATCTGCGACGCGCGACCTGAAGTCGCGACAGGCGATTTAATCCCTTCTCTACTTTCAACGTGGCTGATCCCGACGAACAACGCGCACCGGCCGATCCAGAACGACGGATCTTTGCGCGCAAATGCGTGCAATTCGGCCGATTCTTCAGCCACTATTTTCATCGGCTGAGCGTTCTCACCCCCCCGCCGCCCGAGGCGGTCGGCCCGGCCATCATTGCCTCCAACCATATCAACTATCTCGATCCCGTATTGATCCAGTCCGCCCTACCGCGCCTCGCATCCTGGATGATGGCAAAGGAGTATTACGACGTCCCGGGTCTTCGCTGGATGTTCGGGCAGATCGACGCCATTCCAGTCGATCGCAAAAACCGCGATCTCGCCGCCACGCGATCAGCGCTGCGCGTTCTCGAAGCCGGCCGGACCCTTGGCGTTTTTCCCGAGGGGCGTATTGGCGCGGCGAACGAAGTGCTCCCTTTTCAGGCGGGTGTCGGCCTGCTTGCGATAAAAAGCGGCGTGCCGGTGATTCCCGTATACATTGAGGGATCACACCGCGGCCACGAACTAATAGAATCCCTGTTCAGCCCGCGTACTGCGGTCGTGCGGTTTGGGCAGGCAATGCATTTTGATGCGTCCAGAAGCTCGGCCTCTCGGCCTGACCCGGCCGATGTTGCGGCCCGCATTCGAGAACGCGTTATCGACCTCATGCACCGGCCCGGCGACGTTGCCGAAGCCCACCGAAGCAGCCGAACTGAGCTGCCGCCGCGCTAAAAAGGTATACGGCAATTTTCCCTACAGATTTGCCGCCTCCTTTTCCGATTTCCTCAAAAGTGTGGTGTAATTCCCGAAAGTTCCTTGAGAGTCTGGGATACCAGGCTAAAATAGGAAATCCGTTTTTCAAAATAGCAACGCGCTGACGGCGCATTTTCTCCCCTCAGGAGGACACGACGCGTAACTGCTCGTGTCCTCTTTTTTTGCGCCCAAAGCCAATTCCCCACATCGCTTCGCTTTCAAGCTGTATGAACTGATGATAGATTGGCGTGCCGGCTCGCAAACACCTCAACAGGTCAAGCTTCATTCGGCACGCGGAGGTCGTCATCAGTTTTTATCGACGTCTTATTGCTCTTCAACTTGAGCGCCTGCTGAGTGTGTCAAATCGACGCGCCATTCGCTGCGACGCCCCAC
>JBBQCK010000437.1:0-3395 GCA_038318605.1 Tepidisphaerales bacterium
ACATGGCCGATGATGATCAGCAGCGAGATGTTCGGGTTCAGGTTGATATGGCGGTTCACGCCGTCGATTTGGTTTTCGACGAAGTATTCCGGCTTGTTCATTTTGCCGACATCGTGGTAATAAGCGCCGACGCGGCAAAGCAACGAATTGGCGCCGATAGACTCAGCCGCCGCCTCTGCAAGGGTCGCCACCTGCAGGCTGTGGTTGTAGGTTCCGCTTGCTTCATTCTGCAATCGCCGCAGAAGCGGGTGGCTCACATCCGCCAATTCCAGCAGTGTCATGCTGGTCGTGATGCGAAACACCTTTTCGACAAACGGCAGAATGCCCAGCGCGATGAACCCGGCACCTAGCCCCGCAGCACCGGCCGACAGACAATTTTTGAGGATGTATTCCGCCGGATCGAAGTTGATGCACCCCGCCGCCACCGTTGCGATGATCATCGATATCGCCGCCAGACCGCCCACCTCGATCAACCTGCTGCGGCTGCGCACATCGTGCAGGAAATAGGCGCAAGTAACGATCCCAACCGCCAATATCAAAAAGAATCCGATCGATTGATCGAGTGCCGCGGTCACCAACAGCGCATGCAACGTTGAAACGCCGACCGCAAAGCGCGAGTCATACGCCAGTGTCAGGATCACTGCGACGAGAATCGTCGGCGCGATGCCAAACACATATAAAGGTCCGGTTCCCACCGCTGCCAGCGCCGCCAGAAGCAGCATCGAAATCAGGAGCATCGCCAGCGCTGCCGCGCGCGCATGGTTCGTCACGATGCGCGGCTGAAAGCGGTGGATATACCCCGCCAGCGCAATCGTGCAAAGAATGACCAGAGCCGCCAGGCCGAATTTCTGCTGCTGAACGCCCGATCCAAGCTGACTAAGAAATGCCCTTTGCTCCTGGCGCAACAAAAGCCAATGGCGCTCCGAGACAACCGTTCGTTTGGGTATCAATACCTGGTTCGCATTGAATCGAACCTCCGCCTGGGTTTCCGGAACCGACGCCTCCGCCTCGTTGCGACGTTCGACGGTCGCCGCGTCGTCAAACACAAAAGTTGGCTTCAGCGTATTGGCGGCAAACAGCCCCAGTTTCGCCGCCAGAAGGCGATTGAGCACAGCCGACTGTGCGATCGTGGCGATACGGGCCTTCAGTTCTTCGCTGCCGGCCGCCACTGTCTTCTGTAGCGTCCAGACTTCCAGATTCCCCGAGGCGCCATGCAGCAAAATGGTGCGATCGATGTCCTTGCGCCGATCGTCGGGCGCCAGGATGACCTGATCCCCCAGCCCCTCCCGAAGCGACTCCACGAAATGATGCACAGTTCGCTTGTAGTCATCGGCGTGGTCGCGATACGACTCGAACATCTGCAGCGTACCTGCTTCGCCGGTGTCCAGACCGAGATTCTGCCGCACGTCCGAATCGATCTCGGCAGCGGTTTGCCGACCCCACAGAAGCGGCGGCAAATCGTTCAGATCCTTCTCCAGCGTCTCAAACGGATTCTCATTCTCGGCATTGATGCGATACACCCGCGCCGCCGCGTCGCGGCGCGCCTGCCGCGCCTCACGCAATTTATCCTGATCCAGCGTCATGAAATCGACGCGGCTGACCACATCCTGCTGCGTAAACTGCCCCGGCCGATAACGCACCACCCCCTCGCGAAACATCACGATGGATGCGACCGAAACACAAAATGCCAGCGCAATCGCAATTGATATGAGGTTGTCGCGCCGCGTGAGGCGCGCCCACAGCCGCGAGGCGTTGTCCGGGCGATTGCGCCGGATCTCCACCCGGCGAGCGCGATGTTTGCGAAATGGAAACATGCTTTCAGTCTCCTGCACGTTCGTACGCGTTGACGATGTTCTGGACCAGGCGATGCCGCACGATGTCGCCGCGTTCCAACGTCACCTCCGCGATTCCCCGGATGCCGCGCAGCTTCTCCATCGCGTCAACCAAACCGCTCGCCTGATTATCGGGCAGATCGATCTGGCTCGGGTCGCCGGTGACGATCATCCGCGACTCATGTCCCAGGCGCGTCAGACACATCAGCATCTGCGCGGGCGTGGTGTTCTGCGCCTCGTCGAGAATGATCACCGCATCATTAAGCGTCCGACCCCGCATAAACGCAAGTGGGATGACTTCAATGACATCATTGACCATGAATCGCTTCACCTGCTCGAAGTCCATCATGTCATGCAGCGCGTCGAATAATGGCCGAAGGTATGGATTCACTTTCGCCTGCAGGTCGCCGGGCAGAAAGCCCAGCCGTTCGCCCGCTTCCACCGCCGGCCGCGCCAGCACCAGCCGCTTGACCTTACCGCTCTTTAGCAAGCTCGCTGCCACCGCAACCGCGAGATACGTTTTTCCCGTACCCGCCGGGCCGGTGCAGAACGTCAGATCATGCCGGATCAACGCTTCTACATATCTCTTCTGGCCATCCGTCTTTGGCTTGATCGAGCGGCCTTTAACATAAATGTCCAGATCACCGCTGCCCGCTTCCGCCGAAAGATCCCCCGCCTCGCGGATGGCGCTTTCCACCTCGTCGTCGCTGAGCCATTCCTGCCGGCGCAACTTGCGCTGCATCTGGTCAAGCACCTTCACCGCCCGGCCGATCTGATCTCGCTCGCCCGAAAGATGCAGTTCCTCGGCGCGATTTACGATCTGCACCCCAAATACCTCGCGGATTCGGCGCAGATGTCGATCGCTCGTCCCAAACAGGGCCAGCCGCTTGTCAGGATGTTCGAGGGAAATGCTTAGCTGCACGGCGTTAATGAAAAACGACGCGTGAAAGATCCAGCCCGATCCGCGCCGCGACCCATCATACGTCAACACACGGCCGCTGGATCGCGGCCGGGGGAATTGTCACTGCCGCGCCGAACGATGTCGAGGGGGAATCGCTGGAATCCGGCGAGCGTCCGATACATCGTGCCGCCCTGCCCGTATCGCGGCGGCGGCCGGGGCTCTGGCCCGTTTGTGAAGGAGACAACGCCAAAAGGCCATCATCCCGATGACCTCAACAAGCCCAATCCTCAATCAAAAGTATTTGATAATTCGTCATGGCTTTTGCTTTTCTTGGCGACCCCGTCGGGCCGGCCGGCGGCGTTTGAGGGGCGGCGGATGAGGGAGGGGATTAAGCTGGGGGAGCGGGTTGTCATCGTTTTGAGATTCAATTTCCGCCCGCTCGACTAAAAGAAATCGTACCTGTCGCGCTATCGCAATCCCAAATCAGCTCAGCCTCTGCAGTTCTGGTCGTCGGAACGTGGCGACGTAAATCCCGCTGCAGGCGATCAACGGCATAAGTCCCAGCATGATGAACGGCCGGGAGAACCCGTACCGCTGGGCCAGAGAGCCCACGAGCCACATGAAGATCGCACCGGAACACGACCCCGCCGCGCCCAGTATGC
>JBBQCK010000438.1:0-3382 GCA_038318605.1 Tepidisphaerales bacterium
GTGACCGTCATCCGCTTCAAAGTGGAAAACCTGAACGGCGTCCACGACGTTGAGCGCATCTCCCGGGAAATCGATTCGATTCTCGATCAGGGCATCACCAAGATCGTGCTAGATTTTAAATATGTGAAATACGCCGGATCGGCGGCGCTGGGGATGATGCTTGCCACGCGCAAGCGATTGGCCGAGATAAAAGGCCGAATTGTTCTTTCTCGCGCCGGTGGGATCGCGGAAATCCTGCGTGTTTCGCGCATGACCAAACTCTTCGACATCGCCGACGACCCCCGCGAAGCATTAAAGCAATTCGAATAGCCCCGCTGCCTGTTGTCTGCTTCCTGTCGCCTGATGCGTATGGCCTGCCGCTATCGCAATCTCCTGACGCCCTTTTCCTTCGGCGCACCTGGGCATTATGCTTCACGCATGGCACATTTGGCCGCATGTGGACGGGCACGACTGGCACTGACGATGTTGCTGCTGGCATCGGCCGGGTGCGTTGAAAACACGCTGACGATCAACACAACCGAGCCCGGCGCGGATGTTTATTTGAACGACCAGTATGTTGGCCGCACGCCTTTGCAGCGTGATGTCACCTGGTTCGGTAAATATGACGTCGTGGTTCGCAAGGATGGATACCAGACGCTGAAAACCGCTCGCTGGTATTCCACGCCGGCGTATCTCATTCCGCCCCTTGATCTGGCGGCCGCCCTGCTGCCATTCCCGGTGATATCCAGCAAGGAGTGGACGTTCGATCTCGCTCCATCCCCGGCCCCCGAGTCGGACACCACCGCGCTGCTTGCGCGCGGCGATGAATTGAAGGGCGACCTTAAGAGCAGCGAATACACGCGAGCGCCTGCGACCGCACCCACGACACGGAAATAGGTGGGATTGGAAAGTGGATTACATGAACCACTGCAGAACAGGGTTCAATTGATCTTTCCGGCTGCAGGCATCTGCGGAAAAATCATGGCAGTCGCTTGTCCGGCTTGCATCCAGCGCGTGGGCAACTCAAATTCATTTGGCCATTCCGCGCGCCTGCGGTTCGTTGGATTTGCCCTGCCGGCTGGCTTTCGGTTGGCCTGCTGTTCGGGTAACTTTGCGGTTGGTGAAGGCATGCTGGTGAACCGCCGCAGCGTGACAATTCGGATCATGCTTCAGGCCGCCGTGTCGGGCTTAGTCCTGTGCGGATTGGCTGTTGTTGGGCCTGCGCGGATGGCAAATGCACAAAATGCACAGGGGGCGGGGGATACGGGCACACAGCAGGCGGTTTCGCGCGATCTCGAGCAGCTCAAGGCGGCCCTTGAGGCGCAGCAGGCGGCGGCGCGGCCTGAGGCGGATCGCGTCGAGGCGGCCCGGCTTGACGCAGCGCGGCGGCTGGTTTCGCGAAAGACACAAAACCCGGCGGCCGATCGCATTCTACGCGATGCGCTGGCCAACCCCTCCTCGCGGGCGGCGCTGGCGACGGCGCGGGCGCTGGCGGGTGATGCATCGCCCGATCCGGCCTTTGTCGAGCCGCTGGCCGCGATGATCGTTCCTTCGAGTGATCGCGACACAACATCCGTCGCGGCGCAGGCGCTGGCGACGCTGGCCGCCAACGGCAGCCGCGAGGCGTGGAAACGGCTGCGGGAAAAGGCGGATGACACGCGACTGAATCAGCCGGTGATCGTCAGCGCCATGGGCCGGATCGCCGAGAAGGATGTGGCGCTGGCGCTGGGGGATATTTTCAACAGCCAGCGCTACGGCGAGGCGACGCGCCTGGCGGCGGGGGATGCGATCGTCGAAATGACGGGGCTGGATCAGCTCTATCGCGAGCCGCAGCAGATTCGCCAGTGGCTCGGCCAGATTCAAAACCTGGATGCGCAGCAGTTCAAGGTGCAGATTCTCGCCCAGCAGGCCAAGGCCGCCGGCGCGGCGCGCACCAACGAACAGGCGCTGTACGACGAGCTAAAGCGCAAGGTGCAGGAGGAACTGGCCGACCCGAAGCTGACGGTCGATCAGCGCAACCAGATTTTTCTGCGCTACCTGAAGAACCCCACGCAGCCGACGCTGCGCCGGCTGGGGATTGATGTGGTGGATGAGCTGATGTTCTCGGCGGGGGTGCAGGTGGATGCCACGGTGGCCGAGCGCATGCGGCAGCTTATAGGCGACCCGGCGCGCGAGGTTCGGCTGGCGGCGGCGCAGTATCTTCGCAAGCGCAACGACCCGGCGTCGGCGGATGCGCTGCTCGCGCAATTCGGGCAGGAGCCGGCACCCGAGGTGCGGGCGCTGATCGCGGCGACGCTGAGTTATCTGAACGACCCGCGCGCGGTCGAGCCGCTGCTGGCGGCGCTGAACGATCCCTCATCGCGCGTGGTGGGGGAGGCGGCCGATGCGCTGGGGCGACTGGCGCCGATCATCCGCCGGGCGAAGGATGCGGGGCTGCAATCGCGCGTGGCGGCGGCGCTGCTGAAGCGCTTCACCATCACGCAGGATGATCCGCGTTTGCGCGAGCGTCTGGCGCTGGGGATGGCGCGGGTGGGTGATCCTTCGCTGTATGACACCTATCTGGCGCTGCTTCGGCCGCGGGCGCCGGAGTCGGACAACGTGCGGCGGGCGGCGCTGATCGGGCTGGGGCAGATCGGCCGGCCCGAGGCCACGGATACGATTCTCAACTGGGCGGAAGTGGCGACGACCGGCAACAGCGGCCTTCGGCTGGCGGCGGTTCAGGCGGCGGGTCAGACGACAAATTTCAGCATCGCCAGCGTACGGCTGGCGCGATCGATCGATGCGCGGCAGGAGCCCGATCAATCGGTGCGGGATGCGGCATGGCGGGTGATTCGCGATCTGTCGGAGCGGGCGGAGGTGGGCGATCTGCTGGCGTTTGCCCAGCGGAGTGAAATCGATCCGAACCAGCGGCTGCAGATTCTCGAGGTGGTCGAAAAGAAGCAGGATCAGCTTCTGACCGCGGCGGGGGCGCTGCACTGGCTGGGGCTTTCCTCGCTTTCCAGCCCGCTGGGGCCGGCCGACGCCGCCAGCAGCCTGGCGTCGGTGCGGATGGATCTGGCGGGGCTTTACCTGAGCGTCGCCACTCCCGACGCGGCGAAGGCGGCGGCCGCGTACAAAAAGTCGTTGGATTACTGGCTGGCCGCCAGCGCCCGGCCGGCGGTTTTTCTGCCGGCGGTGCGCGGGTATACGCGGGCATTGCTGCGGGCGGGGCAGTATCAGCAGGCGATGCAGTTTGTTCAGCAATGGACCAGCGACCACATGGCCGATAAGCCTTCCTTGCAGGCCGAGCTGGCCACCGAGCTTGATCGCCTGCTTCAACAGAAGGCGGTGGCACAGGCGCGGCAGCTATCCGATCTGGCGGCGCCGTTCATGCCGGTCGAACTGGTCGCCCAATGGAAAAGGC
>JBBQCK010000439.1:0-3369 GCA_038318605.1 Tepidisphaerales bacterium
CATCACCAGGCTGATGACATCGTTATTTGACGTACCCTTGATGGTCAGGATGTGGCTGGTGCTCGAGAGCGTCGCCGACAAAAGCCGGCGCGGTTCGAGTTGTTCGGACTGCGGGGAAAATCGGATCGGTTGCAGCGACGAACCAGCAGTGCTTGCAAAGGCGCGTATTTTCATGTCAACGCTTTACGGTGGCGGCGCGAATGTGGGCTCCGGCGTTGGCTTTCCTCGAAAACTTTCGAGGTATCGCCCGTGCCGGCCGGTATCGCGCCGGCGGAGGTAATCGATGAGATAACGGACGTAACGATTCAGGCCGGTTTCCCTTATATACTCCGCCATCACAGCTGCGAAAGGTTTTTCGTGGTAAAAAAGCCGGCGGCAGGCTGTTTCAAGGGCCTCGATGTCTTCGGCACTGAAGCCGGCACGGGCAAGCCCCACAGAATTGATGCCGCGAACGAGGTCTGCGCCATCCACCTTACAGAACGGCGGCACATCGTGGTGAAGTCGGGAATATCCACCGATAAAAGCGAAATCTCCGATTGTAACGAATTGATGCACACCCACGCCGCCCCCCATGACCACGTTGTTGCCCACATGCACATGGCCCGCCAGCATCACGTTGTTCGCGAGCGTGCATCCTGAACCCATGCGCGTGTCGTGCCCGCAATGGGCGTTGACCATCAGATAGTTGTTGTCGGCGATCAGCGTCAAGCCGCCCCCTTTGGGCGTGCCGCGATGGATGGTGGCCGCTTCGCGGAAAATGTTGTTGTCGCCGATGCGCACTTCCGCCAGCTCGTCGCGATAGCCGCGATCCTGCGGCGGCGCGCCGATGACCACGTTCGGATACATGAGATTGTTGCGCCCCACGATCACGCGCCCGATCAGCACTACATTTGACAGCAGGCGCGTGCCAGACCCAATTTCGACCTCCGGACCAACAACGCAGAACGGCCCGACAAAAGCGTCTTCGTCAACTCGGGCATCGGGGTGTATATCGGCCAGAGGGGAAATCTTCATGTGTTCGTCTGCGCTCGGGATGTCGCCTCCGCGGGTCGTTCCGCCATTGCTTGCATGCACGTCATTGCATTGTCCTTCAGCGCCGTCGCCCGGCGCTTCGACGCCATTCCAGGCGAAAAGGCGGTCAAACGCCCCGCGGACTGAACTGGACCAGGTTACAGGTTTCCTCATTCAAAACCTCGGGGCATTACGCCGGTTCGGCATCCACCAGCATGAACTTAATGTCCGCTTCCGCCGCCATCTTATCCTTTACAAACGCCTTGCAACGCACATGGCCGGTGCGCGACCGCACCCGCACCGACACTGCTTCAAGTATCAGTTGATCCCCCGGCACAACCGGGTTGCGCATCTTGACCTTGTCCATGCTGAGCATCAACGCGACTTTGCCGGTGTGTTCGAGCTTGCGCGACAGCAGAATGCCGCCGAGCTGCGCCATCGCCTCAACAATCAGCACGCCCGGCATGATCGGCTGCCCGGGATAATGGCCCTGGAAAAAAATATCGTTGTAAGTGACATTCTTGATGCCGATCGCCTTCTGATCCCCCTGTATCTCCAACACGCGATCAACCAGCAGCATCGGATAGCGATGCGGCAGAATGCGCTGGATCGAGCGAATATCCAGCGCCCCGTCGCGATCAAGCAGCGACACGCGCCCGCGCGATTCATCCGCCTCCAGCAGCCGGCGAACCAGCACGTGATTCATTTCATGGCCCGAACGATGCGCAATGATCCTCCCACGGATCGGCCGGCCAGCGAGCATTAAATCGCCGATCAGATCGAGCACCTTATGGCGCACACATTCATCCGCGAAGCGAAACGCGTTGTCGATCGGACCCGTCGGGCTGATGACCAGCAGGTCGCGCCCGGAAAGATGCTTGCCAAATCCGCGCGCCTGTAGTTCTCGCGCTTCATGTTCGAAGATGAATGTTCGCGCCGGCGCGAGTTGCGCGAGAAAATCGTCCTCCCCCAGATGAAACGCAAACACCTGCCGGCCAACAGGCGCGGGCGCATCAAAATCGTAGATCACTTCCAGCCGGTCGTTCGACCCCGGCAAAGCAGCAATATGAGCATCGCCCACTGCCACGCTGATTGGCTTTTGAATGATGATCGGCTCGGTGTCTTCATCCTGTTCGATCACGCCCGCCTGGGTGATCGCCCGGACAAATGGTTCGGAGGAGCCATCAACGGCCGGGATTTCCCCAGTCATGCCTCCGGCGATGCGCACGATGGCGTTGGATATCCCCATGCCGTTCAGTGCCGCCAGACAGTGTTCCACCGTTTCGACCCGCAGCGTACCATTGCGAAGGCAGGTTCGGCGGGGGCGCTTGAGGATGTTCTGCACCAATGCGGGAATCGTCGCAATGTGGTCCCCCTCCTGGCGCACGAAGGTGATGCCCGCATTGGCCTTTGCGGGGGAGATCGTCAGGGTGGCCGGCTCGCCGGAAAAGAGGCCCGTTCCGTCGAGCGAGACTTCCTGTGAAATTGTGCGCTGGCGCGTCGTCATCCATGCTTCTGCGGAGTCGATTTTGATTATAACCGTCTGCGCACCAGCGCGATAGTGCATCGGCAATCTACAGCGCCCGCAATGACTTACGTCGGCGAACCGGCCGGCGGCTATAACGCGATTTGCGATAATGAACCCGCAATCGTGTTCTGCCCTACGCCTGCCTGAATCGCGTGTAATGCCGCGTAAAGGGCAATGCCGGCCGCTGTGGAGAGATTCAAACATCGCTCGCCCGGCGCCTGCGGTATACGCAAACACCTTTCTGCCCGGCTCGCGGTCACCAGCTCAGGCAGGCCGGCCGACTCGTTTCCGAAGATCAGCCAGTCGCCGTCCTCAAACCGCGCATCCCATAGACTATTTCCCCCTTTCGAGGTCATCAGCCAGAATTGACCTCTGCCGACGGCGCTCCAAAAAGCAGTTAAATCGTCGTGAACCGTAAGATTCAACCGATCCCAATAGTCCATCGCACTGCGGCGAAGCTGACGATCTCCCAGGACAAAACCCATCGGCCGGACAAGATGCAGCGCCGTACGGGTCGCAACGCAGAGCCGCGCAATGTTGCCCGTGTTTGGCGCGATTTGCGGCCAAACCAGCGCGATCTTCAATTGGTGCGGACGAAGTTCAGGCATGTTGTCCGGGCGGCCAGATGCACGCCCCGAGTTCAAGAAGGCCGGATGAAATCGCCGAAATGGTCGGTCTGCAAAAAACGGCCGGTCTCATGGCAGAAAGCCGTCAGCCGGCCGGTGGTTCCCAGGGCAGCGGCGGTGTCAAGCAGCACGATATGTGGTCCGACCACGGGCTTAATGTCCATGGGATGCTTCGCATCCATGTAATGTGTAACGGGCGTATGC
>JBBQCK010000440.1:0-3365 GCA_038318605.1 Tepidisphaerales bacterium
AGCGCAAAACCATTGTTCTTCAAATGCTCTGGCAGCGTCAGCACCCCCGGCGCATCGACATCCACGATGGTATCAAAATCGCGAAACCGCTCCCGCGTCGGCCGGATCCCCGTCAAAAGCGAGGCCCGCGAAGCTCCACACACCGGCACCTGGCAAAATGCCCGCGCAAACCGCACCCCGCCCGCCGCCAGCCGGTCGATGTTCGGCGTATGCATCTGCATATGCCCATAGCACCCCAGTAAAGGCCGAAGATCGTCCACGCAGATCATCAGAAGATTTTTTGCGGTTATCGGGTTCATACGCCGACGGAATGTACACGATCTGCGCTCTCAATCCGATCAATCTGATAACAGCATCCATCCGCGCCCGCTCGCCGTCCCGCCTTCCTCGCGATGCAGATGCCCATCTCCGAAAGGGGATTTATGTGTAATGAAATTGCGCCGAAGCCCTGCAATCGGCGTCGGCTACCAGCCGCACCCAATGCGCCGAAAAGCCCGCCGGGAACACGTGCTGCGCGTATCGCTCTCCGCTGATCGACGCATAACGTTCAAACTTTCCATGCCCCATGAAATCTACTTCAATGTGAAACGTCACCTCGCGCCCCGCGTCGTGCGAAATATGAACGCATTTCCCGTCGAACCCCGTCATCAGAAACGGATCGCTCGGCTCGCCGGCCGTCACCGGCGTTTCCCACCATGGCCCGCCCCAACCCTTCGGCTTGCCGAATTGCCAGAGGTCGTCGGTCTTGCCAAACCACAATCCGCTTTGCGGCTCGGCCGTTGTCGGTGATCGGCCGTGCGACGGGCTGGCGTTGTCCGCCCCCAGTACCAGCATGCCGCGCCACGAACAAAAATCTCCGTGTACCCATAAATGCGTGCTGATCGGCCGAACCCCCCAGATTCGATTGCCATACGCCCACGGACTCAATTCGTAAAACATCCCATGATGATCCATCAGCAACCGCTCATGCTCGGTCTCGCGTATTCTAGGCCACTCCGTCTGCCATTTGTGATCGAAACAGTGGCTCGCCTTCGGCAACCGATACGTCGTCCAGCGCCCGTCGGCCTTCGTGAAAACCTTCATGATCGCCGACGCCTGATCCCATCCCGTGGCGAACATTGTCCCGCCAAATTCATGCCGGCCGCTGATGCAGGTGAACGGCTTTTGCTCCAGAATCGTCCACGATTTTCCATCCCACTCCGCCAGTCGTCCCTGTGATTGCTTCCCTGCCCAGTCCAGCTCGTGATACTCGTTCGAGCACACCACCAGCCGCCCGAAGCAACTGTAGCAATCCTTGAAATGAACCATCCCCTCGCCGCGCGTGCCGAGGTTCTTCTGAAGATCAAAAATCTGCCGGCATTCGAGCGTCTTCATGTTCAGCTCGAACAATTCTCCCTCCATGCAAAGCACATAAACCATGCTCTCCGGCTCGTCCAGATGCCGCGTGGTCCCGCAAACGCGCAACGGCCGAAGCTCGGCCACCGTTCGAATTCGATGCTCCGCATCAATCACATGCGGCCCGATGACAATCTGATTCGTCGGCGCATGCACGAATCGATTCGTATACGTCCCATCAACCCCCAGCGTCTCCGGAACCACGACCATGTTCATGTCCGCGTCGATCGCCCGCAGACTGACGCCCCGCCCGCTGGTTTCCTTGTGCGAGTTGTAGTTCATCACATAAAGCTTGCCCGCCCAGGGCATCAGCGCGCCCACCCCAATCTCCGATCGTGGCGGCCCAAGATCGCCCACCTGTGCCAGATGCGGAACAACGCCGGAAAATACGGGAAACGTTTTCATTGTCTCAATGCCCTTTGTCATGGTGTTGTCCAGGAAGCTGCTTCAGCTTACGCCGATGCGTCGCCCGCAGCGGCGATGGCATTGGCCGTCGCCTTTAGTTCCAGAATGACCCTGTCGATCGGTTCGTCTCGCGTGGCAAAGCTCGCCGCGATCGCCGCATGCGCACCGCCCTCCCCCGGCAGCGCCACGGCAATGCTCGCCCCATCACCGTCAGTCACAACCGACGCATATTGCCGGCGGCGCACGCGCTCAAGCTGCAGTTCGAGCGCCTGCATTGACGAAAATCCGGGAATCTCTACCGCGTTTTGATAGATCGCGCGCACCGCCGATACATCACGTGCTGCCAGCAAAACCTGTCCGATCGATGAGCGCGTCGCCGGATAAAGTCCGACCCGGCCGATCGCCTGCTCAGCGCTCATGCCACGCGCCGCGTGAAAAAGATATGCCACATGATCGCGCCATAGCACCCCCATCGCGACCGTGGCCAAGGTACGCCGCCCGAGCGCCACCAGCGCCGGTGCCGCCCGTCGGACCAATCCGCTCCCCAGCAAACTCATTGCGCTCAACACATGCATCCCCGCGCCAGGAACGTAGCGCCGGCGCTCGTCCTGCTGCGCCAGACCGATCGCCGCCAGCGTCTTAAGCAACCGATTCACGCGCGTCGGCTCCATCCCCAGCCGCCGCGCCACCTCCCGCGACCCGACCGACTTCCCCGCCCCGGCGACGGCCAGCAACACCTCAATTCCGTCCATAAGCGACTGATTCGGCTGGGCCGGTAGCATGATGCTAATATAGCATCATCACCGATCGCGAGTCAAGATCGTCGCAGTATGCGCGGCACACACTCATCCACTGCGTTCTCGTTGATTCTGGCACTAAAGTCCTTCCACAGCTGCAACCGCCGACGCTGCAAGGTGTACCGTCGCAACCCGTGAAGAGAACGCCACTGGTACTCACGGTATCTGTGCCCAGCAAGAACGCCCATTTTATCCCCCACAAAATGCTGGATTTCCACCGAGCCATCCGATAAAAGGGGGATGATTCAATTTCAAGGAGTGCCAAGGATGGCTCGATCTCCCTATGCCTTTGCCCTGATGGGCTTGGTCTGGCTGGCCGGATGTCAGACAGACCAGATGACCTCTGTTCAGCGGCTCCCCGAACCGACATTCGATCCCCCGGCCATCACCCAGCCCGCCCGGCCGGTTGCGCCGCCGCAGGTGGTTATCAAGGCCCCAACCGTTACAGCGCCCAAGCCGCAAGTTGCCGTCGCTCTTTCCAAGGAGTGGCTCCCCCCCCAGGGCGTCGCACCACGTCCATGGCAGTGGATCGTCATCCACCACAGCGACACACCCGTCGGCGGCGCCGAGCGTTTCGACCGCTTCCACAAGGAAAAGGGCTGGGATGAGCTTGGCTATCACTTCGTCGTCGGCAACGGCACCGACACCGGCGACGGCCTCGTCGAGGTTGGCCCGCGATGGACAAAGCAGAAATGGGGTGCTCACTGTAGGACAGCCGACAATCGCTTCAACGATTTTGGCATTGGCATCTGCCTCGTGGGTAACTTC
>JBBQCK010000441.1:0-3365 GCA_038318605.1 Tepidisphaerales bacterium
CAACACCGACCAGCGCCGCCAACCCAACTTCGAATGAACCCATGTGCGCGGTTACCAGCACCGCTCCACGACGCGATGATCGCGTCTGGCGGTAAGCCGGCTCGCCCTCGACTGATTCAATCCGCCCCCGCAGCGCGGACGGCGTCGCCCTCACGGCAAACGCAAGATCACGGATAAAATCAAAAAAGCTCCTGACAACGCCAATAGATAGTCGCTTACGCTGCGCCGCGGTGGAGTGCGGCCCCAGGATGCGCCTTGCGTTGTGTTGAAGATCGCTCACCAGCGATCGCGAACCCAAAAAAGCCAGTCTTGGCGCTATTGGCCGCAGCGCCAACAGGAGCCATGGCGAGCGCCGGGCTGCCGCGAAGAGCAAGCGCAACGCATTCCCCGCCGTGCCGCGCGCATAGGCCGGTCGCGCCGCCGCGCAATTGCTTCTGCCGTCGAACGCGGCGTCGATGCCAGGCTGCGGGAATACCCCTGGGGGTGATGCGGAAATAATAGTCCTTCGGCCGGCCATCATGGGCGTCCGGTTTCGATCTGTTCCAGCGGCCGGGATATGCGAACGCCCGGCGGAGCCGGAAGCACGAGATCCTCATCGCGAAGTCCCGTGTTCCCGCGCAGATTTGAAAATTCGAGGGTCGTGCGCTCCCCATCCGGATCGATGATTTCGAATAGGAGCACGAGTCCGCGGTCGGCGTCGAGCAATACGCGCACCTGCTTCACCACCCGCGCCACCTCATCGCTGGCGGGTGTCATTCTCAGCGCCTGAAGATTCGCCGGCCCCTCGCTCGCGCCGTCCGGCAACAGACCGGTGCCGTCGTCCGCCGAGATTTTGAAGCTTCGCCGTATCACGTCCAGGCGCGGCAACGGCGAAGCCGCCAGCATGCCCAGTTGCGATTGAATCGGATACTCCTCGATCACCTTTCGGTCGGCGTAATATAGACGAATACCATGTTCATTCACGCCCATTTCTGATGGTTCCGGCTCGGTTGTGTGCCATAGCGAATCGCCACCCTTTGCCCGAATCGTACCGCGACTCACCAGCGGCTTTTTCAAAAGTGGCGAATACTTCCGCTGCACAAAGTCCGCTGTCAGATCCTGCCACGCCGATGCCCGTGCATCGATCGCATCAAGCCGTCTGGCCAGATCGGCCGGCACGGTTGTTGCCGCTGCATCGCTTTTGCTTGCGGCGGTCGATGGCAAGGTCGTTGGCGTCAACTTTTGCTGTGTTATATCCACCGTCTCCGCCAAGCCCATCTGTGCGAACGCGGATACGCCGGCCACCATTACCATTGCCAGAAAGAATGTCCTGTTTTGCGGCATGTCTGCTCGCCGGTTATTTGGTTTAATCAAAACGAATGGTGACGCTTCCCCGCGCCGCGACCTTGCCGCCGACGCTGGCAATAACATCGCATCGCCGCAATGAGCCGATCGCCTGTGCCATGTTTGCGCTCATCTCAATGGTCGCTGGCGGAACAACCGCATTCTCAAATCGCAGATCCATCTGCGCCAACATTCCCGCGGCCGTTCCTTCGCCATCGGCGGCACATAGGCCAGCAAGCTGCGCCAAGCCCTCGGCGAGCAAAACGCCCGGCACGATCGGCCGGCCGGGAAAATGACCCGCGAAAAACACCTCGGTACCATCCACCCTCCATGCCGCGCCCGCGCTTTGGCCGGGCGTTACATGCTCCACCGATGTCAAAAAACGAAACTCCGGTCCATGCGGCAGACGTCTGAGCCAGTCCACCGCCGCCGCGCTGCCGCCCGCGACCGGCCCGCCGCTGGCCAATGTCTCGCGATTGTCCTGCACGAATCGCGACAGCGTTTCCACGCTCTGAAAAATCGACCGCCCCACGGCCTTGCTCGGAATGCGAATGCCAAATCGCTTTTCAATGCTTGAAACCACGAGCAATATATCGAGCGAGTCGAGATCGATGTCGCCGCCGACCAGCGCCATGTCGTCCGCGATGACGGCGTCGGCGCCGAGCTTCAAATCGCGCCGCAGAATCGACTTCAGTTCTTCAAGCAGTCCGGCGTCCAGCACACGTCTTCTCCCGCCCCTCGTCCTTGATTCATCAACTCAGGCCGCGATCATAGCCCGCGCGCCGTGACGTGCCAACCGGGCAGACTCCGTCGCCCTGCCCGCCTTGCAGGGCCTTGCGACAACACCAACCCTTGAAGCATTACGCATGTCGTTTTTTGCCTATCGCGCCGGCCGAGTGGCCGCGCAATACATACTCAGTCAGACGCTTCGGCAATTTGTGCTGAACCTGGCCTACCCGCCTCCGCCGGCATCCTCCGCGCGCTCATCTGGCATGGCCCGCCTCCGGATGCGCCATCCGTCGGCCTCGCCGCCGAACTTCAGCCCAGGCGGACATATACTTGCCTGCACCCACATCAGCCATGTCGAACCGTTCATCATCAGTACGGTGGTCAGTCGCCAGATTCGATGGATGGCCCGGATCGAGTTCTATCGCTTCCGCATCTTTTCAATCCTGCTCGATCTTATCGGTGCATTTCCCGTGCATCGTCAGGGGGTTCCCGTTCAAGCCGTTCGCAGGGCCATCTCGCTGGCCAACGCCGGCGAAATCGTTGGCATTTTTCCCGAAGGCGGCTGCGTTCGCGGCCGGCAGCTCGCCGTGCGCGGCGGCCGGATTCGTCATGGCGTCGCGTCCATATCGCTTCGCTCGCAAAAGCCGATCGTGCCCGTGGTCGTGCTCGGCACAGATCGCCTTACTGCCATCGAACCCTGGCTGCCCGCCCGGCGCGGAAAAATCTGGATCGCGTTCGGCGCTCCCCTGCTGCCGCCGCCTCTGGCGCCGCGCCCGCTCCGCCGACGCCAGCGCTGCGAGTTTGCGGCGATGCTTGAAGCCGCATATGTCCAGACCTATCAAACGCTCCTGCAAGCCGCCGGGCTTTCCGATGCCATGACTCATTGATGTCTGCGGGCGATCATGTCGGATCACTTTTACAGCGTCGTCCGCTTCATCGGCTCCCAGCCATTCTGGGCCAGCAGCAGTCCAACTATCCTCGGTGCACGAAATCTTCCCCGCCGCGGACCGTTTATCCTGGCCGCAAACCACCTGAGTCCATACGACGTGCCGCTCCTGATCCGCCATGTACGTCGGTCGCTCGATTTTGTCAGTATTATCGAGGTCTTTCGCAATCCCTGGGTGCGATGGCTGTATGGGAACATGAACGCCCTTCCCCTCGACCGCTCCAGACCGGACACGCCTATCGTGAGAGCAATAGTTGACCGCCTCCAGCGCGGTCGGGCAATTGCAATGTTCCCCGAAGGCGGAATCCGCACGAACGCCAACTCCGTCCTCGCTACTGGAAAGATTCGCCCTGGAATCGGCCGCCTC
>JBBQCK010000442.1:0-3348 GCA_038318605.1 Tepidisphaerales bacterium
GGGGATTGGCTCTCCCGGGTTTGCGCGGGGGGTCGAAGTCGGCGAAGATTCGATGAACGTCAGGAAAATACGGTTTTTATCGGGCGAATATCGCTTGTGCAAAGCAGTTGAGGCGCGATTTCGGGTTGGAGAGTGCGTACAATAGCAAGGGTACGCATGGCGCATTCACTCGAACATCCCCGGCCGACGGAATCGCTTTTGGCGGCGGCGCAGGAGCGGCGGTATCGCGGTGATGCGGTGTTTCTCTATGCGTTTGATCTGGCGTATGAGATGAATCGTGAGCCGATCGAAACGTTGCTCGATCAGCCGGTGGCGCAGTTTGCGGTGGATGCATCGAAGCGTTCGCCGAGGCAGCTTTTTTTCTATCGGCCGCGCATGGTGCGTCTGCCGCCGCTCGAGCGGATCGGGCCGCACGGGCCGGTGCGGGTTGAGCGATCGATTAAGATTCTGCCGGTTGGGGCGATCTCGATCATGGTGCGGGTGCCGTTTGATGTCGCGAATATTGATGCGTTGGTGGCGTATCACGATCTGCATTTTTCAAACGGTAGTTTGTATGACGAGGTGCGGCAGCTTGCGGAGGATGTGCGGCGCGAACTTCAGCCGTGGCTTGTGCGGCCGGTGGATCGAATCAGCGACGAGGAGGCGTATACGGTCTTTTGCGTCGAATCGAATGCACCGGGAAGCGATGACGCGGCGTCGGCGGAGGATTGGCTGCATGTGCATCGGCGCGAGGTTGCTTCGCTGCTGACGCAGGAGGACGACGTCGGGCACCTTTCCGATCAGGAGGTGGATGAATCGACCGGGCGATATTTGTCGTATTACGACCACGATTTGGTTGTGATCGACTGGGATGCGGCGCTGGTGGTCGATGAACGGCGCAATTTTGACGAAGTGCTGCACGCGATCGAGTTGGCGAATCTTCAGCTTGCGGAACTTGAGGCATACGACCGCCTGCTCGATAACGTGGTTGATCGCGCGTATCGCGATCTGGGGGAGCGACGGATGCGCCGGGGGGCGCGCGGGACGATCCTGCGGCAGCTTGGGGAAATTCGCATCGATCTGGCGCGCTTGAGCGATGAGCTTTCCAACATCACCAAATTTTTTGGCGACTGGCACCTGGCGCGGGTTTATCAGGCGCTGTCCACACGATTTCACCTGAGCGACTGGCATCACACCATCGACGAAAAGCTCAAGACGCTGGATGACATGTACCAGCTTTTGAAGCAGGATCAGAACAACCGCTGGATGATGATCATGGAGTTGACGATCGTGCTGCTGTTCATTGCGGACCTGATCATCATCCTGCGGCATTGAAGCGTCCGGGATTATCGCCCGCGGCGAAGCTGATAGCGTGGCGAAAATTGGTCCTTGACGCGGCCCCAACCGTATTGCAGATCCTTCAAAGCGACAGGCTCGTGCAGGCCGATATGCGTTGAGCAATTGGCGTGGAGCGCCCCACAGGGATGGCAGGGCAGACGGCCGATGGAATTGGCCGGCCACGGCGTTGAAGTTGGACGCTTTGAAGGAGCCCTGTGATGGCAAGACTCGTTTTCACGACGTCGTATCAGTTGGCGATTTTTGCGGCGGCAGCTTATGCACTGGCGGCGGGGGCGATGGGGATGCGGTGAGGGGCTCTTGATTTATTGTGGAGCGCGGCGAGGCAGATTTTTTGAGGATGGCGGCCGCACGTTGGGCGGATTTGCCGGGCTTTGCTTGGAGGTTGCCGCTGCGCGGCAAGTCGGGCAGGAGTGCCCAACCCACTGGAGAACTGGCGGGGGTGCCAAACTTGCTGAAGAATTGTCGGGGGCGGTTTGCAGGGCGACTCGCATACGGGCGGCGGGGTCAGGCTCAAGTTTCAATGCGCAGAGGGTGCGCGGGGCGAGGTTGCCGCTGCGCGGCAAGTCGGGCAGGAGTGCCCGACCCACTGAAGAATTGGCGCGTGATTGGGCCACTGAAGAGCGCCTATATGCGGCGGGGTTATTGCGGGGTTTTTAATGCGCGGCGGGCGGCCTGGGCGATGTCGGCCGCGGCGTCCACAGTATCCGCCAGTGCGGTGATGTGGCCCATCTTTCGGCCGATGGCGGGCTTGTCCTTGCCGTACAGGTGCAGCGCTGCGCCGCGCACGGCGAGCGCCGCATTCCAATCCGGCTCCTGATTTTCCCATAGATCGCCGAGCAGGTTAACCATGGCCGCGGGTTTGAGCAGCGCGCAGCTTCCCAGCGGCAGGCCGCAGACTGCGCGGATTTGCTGCTCGAACTGGCTGGTGGCGCAGGCCTCGAAGGTGAAATGTCCGCTGTTATGCGGGCGGGGCGCCAGCTCGTTGACGATCAGCTCGGCATCGTTCACCACGAACATCTCGACGGCGATCAGGCCGACCAGATCGAGCGCGGCGGCGATTCGGGAGGCGAGCTCGGCCGCCTCTTTCGCAAGCGTGGTGGAGATGCGCGCGGGGCAGAGGGTCAGATCGAGAATGTGATGGACGTGCTCATTCTCGGCCGGCGGATAGCAGACGGATTCGCCGGACAATCCGCGGGCGCAGAGCACGGAAATCTCGCGTGAAAAGTTGACCAGCCCTTCGACGACGCCGACCGGCCGGCCGAGATCGCGCCAGGCGGATTCGACATCCGAGTCAGCGGCGAGCCGGGCCTGGCCTTTGCCGTCGTAGCCGAAATCGGCGGTTTTCAGTATAGCCGGGGCGCCCAGGCGCAGCAGCGCCGCGCGCACATCGTCGGCCGACCCAACGGCGACATACGGCGCGACGGGGATGCCCGATGAGCGGAGAAAATCCTTTTCCTTGAGGCGATTGCGGCAGATATCGAGCACGCGCGGGGAGGGGCGCACGGGGCGAACTGATTCCATCGCGGCGAGTGTTTCGGCGGGGATGTTTTCAAACTCGAAGGTGACGACGTCCACGCGGCGGGCAAAGTCGATGGCGGCGGCGGCATCGTCAAAAGCGGCCCGGGTATGGCGATCGGCGAGCTGGCCGGCTGGGCAATCGTCGGCAGGGTCAAGCGTGTGAATGCGGTAGCCCATGCGCCGGGCAAACATCGTCATCATGCGGCCCAATTGTCCGCCTCCAACAATGCCAATGGTCGAACCGGGCAGCAGCGGGCCATCGCGATTTGAACGCTCAGATTCCATTGTGGAGCATAGCAAGCCATGGGGCGGCGTTCGTCAACGGCGGCGGCGTTCATTAGCAGGTCGGAACAGTGCGATTGGAGGCGCGGCCGTGGGTGGATCGGCCTGCGGCCGATTTCAGACAGGAGTGTCCGACCCACTGGAGGGATTGCTGTTGGAGTTTTCTCGGAGTTGCTGGAGGGCTTGTGCGGGTGGGCGTGTTCTCGGAGT
>JBBQCK010000443.1:0-3332 GCA_038318605.1 Tepidisphaerales bacterium
CAATCGCAATTAGACGGAGCATGGCCGCCATGGTGAAAAGCCCGTTTCCAGGCATGGACCCTTACCTCGAACGCCATTGGCGCGATGTGCATCACAGTCTCTGCACTTATGCGAAGGACGTGTTGCAGCCACAGGTTACGCCCGCTCTGCGCGCGCGCGTCGAAGAACGCCTGGTCGTTGAAGCGGAGGGAGCGGAGCCGCGATCTATTTATCCGGACGCGAAGATCTTCGAGCGCGAACCTCGCGGCGATGTTTATCCACGTGCGGGATGGTCCGGTGATTCGTCGGCCGTTGCGGTTGCCGAACCATTGATCGTCAGGGTGGAGACCGAGCCATTCTATGAAGGTTTCATCGCAGTAATCGACCCGACGACAGGCGGAAAGCTCGTGACTGTAATCGAGTTTCTATCGACGACGAATAAGGTGGGCACGCATGGGCCTTCGATGTATCAGCAAAAGCAGCGTGAGCTTCTCGGCGCGGGTGTGAGCCTTGTTGAGATCGATCTGCTTCGCGCGGGCGGTTGGGTGCTGCGCGTGCCGATGGAACATATCGCCCCGCGGCATCGCACGCCGTATCGCGCTTGCGTGCAGCGCGCGTGGGCGCCAATTGAATACGAATTTTATCCCATGCCGCTGGCAGAGCCGCTGCCGACGATCCGTATCCCACTACGCAAAACGGACAACGACGCGCTGCTGGATATTCAATCGTTGATTGCGCAGGTATATGCCAATGGGGCGTATGACGATCTGGATTATCGTAGCCCGCCTGAGCCGGCACTTGGCGCCGATGCGGAAGCGTGGGCGGATAAATTGTTGAAATCCGCCAGCCGGCGCTGATGCGCTGCCGCGAGAAAAAAGGGGGACTATAGATGCTCGACTAGGGATGTCTGGATCGCCACATTTGCCGGAATGTTTTCGGAGAAGGCGCTGGCATGTCGCGAATTTGTGTCCACCCGGTCGCGGGGCGGGGGAGGCTGGCGATCCAGCCATTGTCGGCCCGGCGGCGAAGATCGAACTTCTGAAACCATGTCAGGAGGCCGTAAATCGCGGGGCTTTTCATCGACCACGCCCATAGCCGATAAAACGCTCGCTCCCAGAATCCATTCAAATGCGTCGATACGATGTCGCGTCGCAGGTTGATCAGATGCTTGGGAATGTTGATCTTTACGGGGCATGCTTCGTAGCAGGCGCCGCAAAGCGAAGAAGCCTGCGGCAGATCCTTGTAATCCTTGAGTCCTTGGAAGAGCGGGGTAATCAGTGCGCCGATCGGGCCGGAATAAACGTGGCCATACGAATGGCCTCCGATTTTGCGATAAATGGGGCACGCATTCAGGCAGGCTCCGCAGCGAATGCATCGGAGCGTCTCGCGATATTCGCCGGCTAGAATCTCGGTGCGGCCGTTGTCCATCAACACCAGGTGAAAGACCTCGGGCCCATCTTTCTCGCCGGTGGCGCGTGTCCCGCCGAAAAGGCTGGTATAGACCGTCATCGGTTGGCCCGTGGCCGAGCGCGCCAACAGTTTGAGCATGACCGATAGATCGATCAGTCGAGGAATGACCTTCTCGATGCCGACCAGCGAAACGAGCACGCGCGGCGTGGTCATGCTTTGCCGCGCATTTCCTTCGTTTTCAACCACAACCACTTTTCCCGCGTCGGCCGCCAGAAAATTACCGCCGGTGATTCCCATATCGGCCCGCCGGAATTTTTCGCGCAGGTGTTTGCGCGCCATCATCGTCAGCGCCCGGGGGTCGGCGGTGTATTCGGTTTGGAAATAACGCGCAAAAAGCGCGCCGATCGACTCCTTGTCCTTGTGAATGATCGGCGCGACGATGTGGCTTGGCCGATCGTGGTCGATCTGGATTATGAACTCGCCCAGATCAGTTTCGACAACATCCAGGCCCGCTTTTTCCATCGCATGTGCCAACTCGATTTCCTCGCTTGCCATCGATTTGGATTTGATGACGGTGCGGCATCCCTCTCCCTTTGCGATTTCGAGAATGATTCGACGGGCATCTTCGCCGTTTGATGCAAAATGCACGATTCCGCCATTGCGACGAACATTCTCTGCCAGTTGCTCCAGGTAATAGTCGAGATGGTCGAGCGCATGCTGCTTGATGTTGCCCGCCAGCGACCGTAGCGCGTCGGAATCCGGGAGCTGCGCCAGCAGATTCTGCCGGCCGACGTATTGCCGCATCGTTGCGTTGCTGATTGCGCGGATCAGCCGATCGTCATGACTTGCGCGCGTGCTGGCGGCGTCAAAATCAAATCGTTCGACGGCTGGGTGAAGATGGTGTTCCACTGCCTCGTGCAGGCCGGCCGGGCGATGCGGCTGGGGCGAAGCATCCAGTTGTTTCAAAGTCAGCGCCATGAACAGTGTTTACCACAACCGTCGCCGGTCGTCGTCGCCAGCATAGGTCGGGGGAATGAGCGATGGTGCTCGATCAATCAAATTTTGCCCATATCGCGGCAGCGGATATGATTTCCTGCCCGGGCGCGCCATTGCGGCCGCTCCCCGTGACCGGATGCGATCGTTTCCGTCCGGCATACAGGCCCGCCGGATTGGCGATGCCATCGAATTGGAGAACCACATGCCCGCCTATCAATTTCCGACGCGCGTTAGATCGCCGAAGCTCAAGAAAAAGCAGGTCCAGCTCATAGCCAATGGCGATTTGCGCATCACCGCCAATCAGAAATGCTGGCCCGAGCAGGAAAAAATGGAGCAGGCGCTGCGCCTGGCGCTTGAGGCTCAAGGGTATGAGTTGATTCGTGCCCATCACTATAAGCCCGACGAGCAGCACGGATTTATCCAGAGTCAGAAGGAAGGGATGGAAGTCTTTTCCGCGAGCATCGACCCCGATGCGCCAATCATCGTCGCCGAATCGGTCTGGCAGTATTCGCATCACATTCTGCATGGCCTTATCACCCACCGCGGGCCGATTTTGACCGTCGCCAACTGGTCTGGAACCTGGCCGGGACTTGTTGGCATGCTCAATTTGAATGGCTCGCTGACGAAGGCGAACGTCAAGTATTCGACGATCTGGTCGGAAGATTTCACTGACGATTATTTTCGCAATCATCTCGCCAACTGGTTGAAGAAGGGGCATGCCAAGCACAAGACGGCGCATGTGACCAAGCTGAAGAACGTCAAGGTTCCCAGCAAGGAGCGCAAGCTCGCCGCGGCGCTGGCCGATCAGTTGAAGCGTGAAAAAGCGATCATGGGCGTGTTCGACGAAGGTTGCATGGGCATGTTTAACGCCATCATCCCCGACGAGCTCCTGCACCCGACCGGCGTATTCAAAGAGCGTCTTTCGCAAAGTGCGCTCTACTACGAAT
>JBBQCK010000444.1:0-3305 GCA_038318605.1 Tepidisphaerales bacterium
GGCGCCCGCGTTGGATCGCCAGTTAGTTCGATTGTGACTGTCCACTCGCATTCAATAAGCCATCAGCAGCTTCGTCTTTGGAAATGCCGCGCGAAGGATGTCCGGGTAGGCAAGGCCGGCGCGGCCACGGGCTTCAGCGCAGTATTGGCAGAGGCCCACGCCGTGGCCGAAGCCGTGGCCGTCAACAAACTGGATCGCATTCGAATCGTTGATGATGCTGACAAAACTGCTGAGCAGTTTCGTGCCGTCGTTGGCGTCGGTGGTGTTCGTGGCCCAGCGCAGCTCTTCGCCGGTCATGCTGTAGGCGGTTCCGTTTCGGTCGGTGACCTTAAAACGCACCGGCCGGCCGGAGTGGTTGATGGCATCGACTTCCACGCGGGTGATGAACTCAATGTTTTTCTCGGGACGGTCGCGCTTGGCGCCCCATTGCCTGAATCGCCGCGTCAATTCTGATTTTGGAATGACGATCGGCCCCCAGTTGAAATATTTTGATCCCGAGCAGAGCGACCGCGCGTTCTGATCGGCCAGGGCTTCGCAGTATGGATCGTTGAATGCGTCGGTGGCAGATTGCGTGATACCACCACAACAGGAGCTGAAATATGCCTTGAAGATGCGCTCCTGCCCCTCGGGCCCGCTGGCCAGCACAATGCCGGGGGTCTCATCGACCGCTCGGCGGCTCACATCGTTCTCGGCGTCGAATCCGCCGTACACCTGGCTTGACTGACTCGAATAAAGATCAAAATGTCGGGCGCTGTGAAGCACCTGGTCGTTCCAGTTTTTCTCATATAGCGCATAGGTGCGAGCGGTGATCGCCTGCGCCTTCTGCGTTTCGGCCGGCCAGGTCGAGGGAATTTCCTTTGGGAGCACGCCTTTAAGGTAATCCTCCAGGTTGACGTAATTCACCACGTCAAACTTTCCACCGCCGGTTGGAACAAAATGAATCGTGCCGCGAAAGCGGTGCGGCTTGTTGTCGTCCAGCGCCGGGCCGACTTTCAGGCTCTCGGCGTCGGCGGGCGTGAGCACCAATTCGCCAGCACCGATCATGGTGCCGCCGATCATCCACCCCTGCTGGGTGAGGCGCAGCGGATAACTGGCCGATCGATTCAGGTTCAGCGTGCGGGTGGTTTGGTCACTTGTGGTCGTGTAGGCCGGCGGGCGGGCGGCCTCGATTGTGACGGCATCCGCCTGCTGAACGATGCACACACGCATCATGGGCGCTGCGTGCGAACCATTGCCGATGCCGGTGGTGGCGCAGCCGCCCGGATAGATCAAAAGTCCAACTGCCAGAAGCGTGGGTAAAAGAAAGCAGGCAGCCGAGATGTGTATGCGCGCCCCACCAGCGCCATGTTCAAAGCGCATCGACATTGCGCGAGCGATCCATCGCCCAAACGTCTTCATGGCATCCCTGCCTTCACTGAAACTACTCCTCGAGCTTGCGCAACCCGAGTCCATGGGTTGTGAGCACCTGCTTGATCTCGCTCAGGCTGGTGGAGCCAAAGTTCTTGCAGCCGAGAAGTTCGGCCTCAGTGCGGGCAACAAGCTCTGAAAGCGTGTTGATGTTCAGACGCTGCAGTGCCTTGCGGCTGCGCACCGACAACTCGAGATCGCCGACCGTTTTGTTGAGCAATTCCGGCGGCTGGCCCGCAGGAACAACCACGCCCGTATCGACGGGCGGACGGCGGACGGCGGTGCCGTTTTTGGGATCTTCCAGCGATTGGCCAAGGCGCAGGCCCTTGTTCGCCAGCAGCCCCTTGATTTCGTTCAGGCTTGTCTCGCCGAAATTCTTGTAACCGAGCAATTCGGCTTCGTTCACGCGCAACAGATCGCCCAGCGTGTGGACATTCAGTTTTTTGAGGCAATTGCGGCTGCGGACGGAGAGCTCGAAATCGCTGACGGGGATTTCGAGGATGGCGTTGCGGCGGTCGCCGTGGCGGTCGTCGTCGTCCACAAACATCGAGCGACCCGACTCGACATCCTTCATGTAAAGCCGCGCGCGCTGGTGGTTCGGATCGGTGCGAAGCACCGCGTCGAGGCATCGACGGGCCTCGTCATAATGGTTGTTGTCTTCGTAAAGCACCGCCAGATTCATCAGCGCATTGAGATGCACCGGCGCTGAGGTGCAGATCCGCTCGTAAAGCTCGATCGCCTTGGCGTCCTCGGCGCGGCGATCATAGAGCACCGCCAAGCGAAAGCAGGCGACTTCATGATCGGAGTTTTCGTGCAACGACCGCTCGTAAAACTCGACGGCGCGTTCGTTCTGGCCGTGGTTCTCCGCTTCGAAGCCCTTGCGGAAAAATTCCTCGGCGGCACGTTCGTTAATGGAGGATACTGCGGCTTCGCTCATGGTTTCTGGCATCTTGTGTGGAATGAAAAGGAGTACGCTGAACCCGCCACTCATCGTTGCCACGCGTGGCCCGGCGCCGAGCGGGGGCTTCAGCAAATCATTTTAACCCCCTTTACATACGCCGGATCGATGGTTCTGTCAATTCGGCCAGGAGGGCGCGCCTTAGCAAACCGTAATGTCGCCACTTCACGCAAGAGCAGATCCGTCGCGCGGGCGGCCACTACCCTATGGGAAGTACGGATGCCCGATCAGGCAATCGGCTGCACATAAACCGCCGTGCCGTACGCCAGCACCTCGGTTACGCCGGCGGACACCTCGTTGGCATCATATCGCATGGAAATGATCGCATTTGCGCCCATCTGCGCGGCGTGCTCCAGCATCAGCGCAAAGGAATCTTCGCGGGCTTTTTCGCACATTTCTGTCCAAAGGGTGATGTTGCCGCCAAAAAGTGTCTGAATTGAAGCGCCAAACGAACCGATGATGCTTCGCGAACGCACCACCAGACCGCGGACAATCCCAAGGTTATGTGTGATGCGATGGCCGGGTAGCTCCAAAGCGGTGGTGACGTATTGGGGCGGAAGGGCAAGGATTCGCGACATTCCAATTCTCCTTGTATCGGTGCTTATCGTCTGCAACGCGTTGAGGAAGAACCGCCATCCTACTTGATAAGGTCCGGCGATCGAACCTTCATTGCCCCGGTTGCCGCACCCGCCCGAGTCGCGAATCCGTGGCCTGCCCATGCGCAGCAACCGACGCCGCAGCGAGCGTGCGTGCAGCATCCTGCTCGCTCAGGCGTTTGATGTGGTTGAGTACGCGCCCTTGCACATCAAGGACGATCTTGTCACTCCAAAGCCGCCAGTAAATCTGCGGCGCCATGTCGTTTGAATACCAGCTCGTGCCTGTCACGCGTGTGCGCCCGCCGGGCAGCGGTGTGAGTACAAATTGCCCGCGATGGGCCGCC
>JBBQCK010000445.1:0-3297 GCA_038318605.1 Tepidisphaerales bacterium
TGCTGCGATTTCAGGATTCGCTACCGAGCCTGCAATATCAGCCGATCGAGAAACAGGCGCTGCGGCTTGGCGTGGCACCGGGGGCGCGGCCGATCACACGGCTGATTTATATCGAGGTGCATTCGTTTCAGACGCGATACGAAAAAAGCGAACAGTTGTTTCGCGGGTCGGCCGACGTCAGTTTGAAAGTGGTGGAGATCACGCCGGAAGGATCTTCGGCGAAGGTGGCGTTTACGGAAGATGGCGTCAAGGTGAAATATCCGCCCACGGGGCTGGAGGCGTATCAGGGGGATGAACGATACAACGATCAGACGATGTACGATGGAACGCGGTTGTTGCTGAGCCGGCAGATTGCCAGGCGGTTTTATGATCTTCCGGAGGCGCCCTAGGTGACAACGATGCCCGGCACGATGCGGCAAATGAACTTGGCGGGAGCGTGGGCGATGGCGCTTTGCGCCGCGGCGGCCTGCGCGATGGCGTTGACGACGGGGACGGGATGCGCCGCCCTTGGATACGCGGCGGACAAGGCGGGCGGCGGGGGGAAGGCGGAATTTGAATTGGCGGATGATCGGCCGGTGGTGCTTCTCGTCGATCGGGATGAGGAGGCGATGATCGGCCGGGAAACACTCGACCGGGTAGGCCGCGACATTGCGGCAAAACTCATGGCGGGCGGGGTCGAAGCGCCGGTGATTGAATCGCAGCGGCTGGGCGCGCTGCGCACGAAAATGGGTGCGGCGTACGACGACCTTAAGCCACAGGAGATCGGCCAATCCATCGGCGCCAGGACGGTGATACACCTTCGCGTGCGGCAATGGGTCAGCAACCCGGTGATATCGAGCGGCGACATCACGTCGATCGACGCACGCCTGCGCGTGCTGGATGCCGAAACGGGCAACGTTCTCTGGCCGGCCAACAGCGAGGGAAAGATCATCCGTTTCAAAACCACGCCCGATGCGCCCGACAGCGGGCCGGGACAACTGGCGTCGCGCGCGGCGGCGCCGTTTTTGGGGCAGTAACCAGCTGGCGGTATGCAGCAGGCGGTAGGCGGTTTGTCGGGGGGGGGCGGGTTGCGAGTTGATGAATGGGTGGCAGAGCGTTGGGGTGGCTGCGAAGCTCGACGAATTTCGATTCTCGATTTGTACTTAACTTTTTCGCTGCATCGTGGCCGCCAGCGCTTCGGGGAGGTGGGGAAATTGAAATTTAAAACCCTCTTCGGCGAGACGGCGCGATGTAACGTAGCGGCCGTACAGGGCAAGCTCCGGATCGGTGCGCATGAGAAGCGGCGCGCCCAGGCGAACCATCCATTCAAATGCCGGCAGGGCGATCGGCATGCCCATTGACTTGCGCAATTCCTTCATGAACTGTTGCTGCGAGACGGGATTGGGCGCGGTGGCGATGTATGCGCCGCTCATGCGTTCATCCACCAACGCGGCGGCGAAGAGGCGGTTCATGTCCGTTTCGTGAATCCAGCTCATCCCCTGCCGGCCGGAGCCGACTTTCCCGCCAAGGCCAAATCGCACGAGCGTCCGCAGGCGGGCGAGCGCGCCGCCGCCAGCGCCGCGGTCTTTGCCAAGGACGAAGCTGGTTCGCAGGATCACCTTGCGTTGCTGCGGAAGGGCGCTGGATGCGAACGCCTCCTCCCATGCCCGCCCAACCAGCGGCGCAAGACCGACGCCAAAGGCCGAAGATTCGGTGCAGACGACTTCTGGCGGGTCGCCGTAGATATGAGCGGTGGACATCTGCACCCATACTGGCGGCGGATGGGAAATGTTGCGCATCGCCTCTCCGAGAACGCATGTCGCCTCGACGCGCGAGCGAAGAATCTCATCCCGATGATCGGGCGTCTTGATGCAATCCACCGTCCGGCCGACCCGTCGAGCACCGTATGCCAGGTTCCCATCGTGCGGGCATCCCACAGCACATGCGTCATGCCGGCCAACGGCTCGGGCGCTCTGCGTGACAGAACGATGACCTGACGCCCCGCCGCGATCAAATGCAGCGCCAGCGAGCGGCCGAGAAAACCGCTTCCACCGGCGACGATGATCGGGCCGGGGTGGGTGGGTGTGGTCATTGGTAGTCCTCAGGCGCGGCGGGCGACGATCGCCGACTTAAACCAAGGGGGTGACCGCCTTGATCCCCCGCTCTCCCGAAATCGGCCCGACTTCATTCAACCTGCGGTGGCCGATGGAAAGGGCGATCATAGCATATCGACCAGGACATTACGCCGTTGAGGAAGCGCCAGTCGCGGTTTATGATATTTGAATGTTTCGCAAGCTCCCTCTGGTTTTTTCGCCGCAGCCCGAAGGCGGGTTCACGGTCACCTCGCCTGTAATTCCCGAACTTCTTACCGAAGGGGACACACTCGATGAGGCATTCGCCAATGTCTCGGATGCCTTGGCCGCCGTGCTTGAACTGTATGCCGAGCAGGGCCGCATGTTGCCCCAAAGCACTGAAGTTTCCACCAGCGGCGAAATCATCTGGTCCGAATCGCTGGTGGAGGTCGCGTGAGATACCGAGAGGTCGCGGCCAAGCTCACTACGTTGGGCTGCCGCGAAATTCCCCGCACCGGCGGCGGCTCTCATCGAATGGGGCTGAATCCAGCGAAAGATCGATCGAGTGTTGTTCCCGACTGGGGCGGTTAAGACCTGAAGCTGGGCACTGTCTGTGCCGCAGTGAGGCAGCTCGGTCTGAGTTGGGAAGCATTCACAATTGCGTAGAGGTGGAATCGTTCCCCGACGATCCGCATCGTGATCGAACGCAACTCCACCGTCTTGATCCCCCGCTCTCCTCAACTCGGCCCAAATTCACTCACACCGTGCTGGCGGATGGAGAGGGCGAGCATGGCCGCATGCACAATCGACCCCGCAATATCGTGCTTCTAAATCCAGCAGCCATACGACATCGACTCCACAAACTTCCGCACCACCGCATCCGTCGCCTCGCCGATCCGCGCCTGCCATGATTTTTCCGATTTGTCCGACATTCCCCGATTATAAAGCGGACGGAGGCAGCAGGACAGGATGGACGAACTGCTCGACGAGTATTCTCTCGAACTATCGACTCGACTTGTCTCTTGTTATCATTCGGACATGCAATATACCGCGATATTTGAGGCCGAACCCGACGGTGGATACCACGCCTCCTGCCCGTCCCTGCCCGGCTGTCATTCCGAAGGTGACACACTTGACGAAGCCGTCGCCAACCTCCGCGAAGCGATCGCCGTCTATCTCGAAAGCCTCCAAGCTCACGGCGAATCGTTTCCGGTTGAAGACATACTCATCAAACCGCTGGACATCG
>JBBQCK010000446.1:0-3290 GCA_038318605.1 Tepidisphaerales bacterium
AAGAAACCTCAAGGTCACGCCAAGCACGCCGGCGGCAGGCAGGTAAAGAAAGGAAAGCAGAAAAGGTAGGGGGACTTTGCAAGTTGCCAGTGGCGATTGCAAGGCGATGGTGGAGAACTTCGACCGCGTATACCGGCGCGGCTCAATTCGCGCGCACGTCAACGCATTTCAACGTATTGAGATCGCGCAGCAGAAGTCGGCCGTTTGATAAGGCGGGCGGGGACCATATCTGTCCGCCGCGCGGACTGAGCAGCTTGGCTCGCGCGAGTTCGTGGTAGTGATCGGGACTGGCTAGGACGAGACAGAGGTCGCCTGATTTGCCGTCGATCACATAGATGACGCCATCGGCAATCAGGAAGCCGCCGCTATCGTAAAGAACGTCCGGCCCGCTCTTCCATTTCAGTTCGCCGGCGGGGGTAAGACAGACCAAGCCGTTGTTCACCTTGTTGTGAAACGCATCAAAGCTCTGGCCGTAAATGTAGCCCTCATATAGCACCGGCGGCTGAATGTGCGATGTCAGATTGGTGTTGTCTTTGAATGTAAACTCGGCCGACCAGGGGAGATTGGCTGGCGGGCCGACAAATCCACCGGGATCGTCGGACGCCCGGCGACCAATGGCGGTTCGGCGGCTGGTCGTTGCGGGTCGGGTTGTTGATGGCACATCGGATGGCACTGGTTGCGACGAGGGCACATCGCGCACTCGCAGGCCGAAACAACCGATCGTATATCCGCCGGTGAAAAAAAGCGTGTCATCCGCCACGGCGACCGGCGAGGGGATGGGCACGTTATAGCGGTGCCAGGTTTCGGTCTGCCACAAAAGCCGGCCGGTCGATGCTTCTATCCCCGAGATGATGGCAGGTGGATCCTTGCCGGGGTGCTTGTTTGCAAGCATGACAATCTGTTCGACGCCGCCCAGCTTCACCAGCTTAGGCGAGGCGTGGCTGAACCAATTGCGTCCGACGTACGGCGATCGCCAGGCTTGCTTGCCGGTTATGCGGTCGTAGGCGACGAGGCCAACCGTTTCGGTCTGCGGCGCGATGATGACCAGGTCGTTCCAGACAACCGGAGCTTGCGTGAATCCCCACTTCGGCAGCGCCGCCCGACGCCAGCCGAAAGCAGCATTGTCCCGAAATTCCTCGACTGCATGATGCGACCAGAGGACACGATGCGTGTGGCGATCCACGGCCGACAGTTTTCCCAGAGCGCTTTGAACATAAATAGCGTCATCGCCAAGCACTGGAACATTGCGCGTGCCGTCGAACGCAAGTTGCCCGGGCGCTTCGATGGCCAGAGACCACAATTCTTTGCCCGGTTCCAAATCGAGACCGCGTAGCACATCCTTCTCGGCATCCGGGCGAGCAAGGACGAATACCTCGCCAAGGGAACCCGGTGCGCCGCCCCAGCCAAGCCCAAGATTCACCGACCAGAGCACGGCCGGCCCGGTCGCGGGAAAGGCATGCAGTAAACCCTTTTCCGTGGAGACGGCCGATCCGTTTGGCCCATAAATGCGCGGCCAGTCACTGTGATTGGTTGCAGACGCCGAAGCGGGCGCAGAGGCGGGCGCTGCGGGCTGCGAGCCGAGGCTGCCCAGCAAAAGCGTTAAAGATGCGCATAGCCCGATCGCTGTAATCCGCAAAGTCTGCATAGGTTGATGTTAGTGATAGCCATAACGCGTGCGGATGTTGCAAAATGCTTTCCCCGCGCGCCCGCATGGCATATGCTTTAGTCATGCCTTCGCAGGCGATCCATTGGATGCCGGCGGTCTTTTCCTTCATCGTGCTGGCGGCCGGCTGGTTTTACCTTTTTTATTCGCGGGCGGCGAGGAATCTCGCGGCCATCGAATTGGCTTCGCATAACTCATTTCGTTCCCGGCTTCGTCGCGTGGGCGGCTTTCTCATGCTTTTGCTCGGCGGCGGCATCTTCGCCGGATTTTACACGGTGGATCAGGATGCGCCCGGAGTGTCGTATGTGCTGGTCTGGTCCGGCGTGATTCTGGTTCTGTCCCTGATGGTGCTTCTGGCGATGATGGATCTGCGGCTGACATGGAAGCTGCGGCGGCGACAGCGGGAAATGCAATCACGCTGATCTTTCACTTCATTTTTCACTTCACGGTGTTGCAATGAAAAACAGTTTGAACGGGCGCGCCATCGGCGCGATGTTGTGGATTCGCCGCGCCGGCATTTTGCTGCTGGCGGTGGTGGTTGGCGTGACCGGCTGCGATGGAGATCGCGCGAAGCCTGCGACCAAAATTGATCCCGCCGCGCAAAAGACGCCGGGCAGCAGCGCGGCCAAAATCCCGGACGAAACGACAACTCTGGGGGATGGTGGAGGTGCAACTCTGCCGCAAGGTGCAGGTGCAACTCTGCCGCAAAGTGGAGGCGGGATCGTCCCGGCCGGTGGAGGCGCGACCGCGCCGAGCGTTGCCATCGCCGACGAGCCCGGAACCGTCACCGTCAAACTCGGTGACATCAATTTCCACCTTGAGGTGTCCGACACGGAGGAGCTGCGCACCAGGGGCCTGATGTATCGCGAATCGATGAAGGAAGACCACGGAATGATCTTTGTTTTTCCGTGGGAACAGAAATTATCTTTCTGGATGAAAAACACGACGATTGCGCTCGACATTGTATTCGTAAATGCCTCGGGGAAGGTTGTCTCCATCAATCACATGGTTCCGCTCGACACACGTTCGATCCCGAGCGTATCGCCGGCCCGCTGGGCCGTCGAGATCAACGAAGGGATGGCGTTGCGCGCGGGGTTGAAGGTCGGCGATCAAATCGACGTGCCAAAGGCGGCTTCTTTCTCGGCTCAATGAAGGAACCGGGCGGGAGGGAATTGCCGGTTGCAGATTTCGCGGCTTGTGATTTGAAACGTGAAGGCGTGGGGCAACATCATCGCCGGCCACTCAAGACCGGCCGCCGCAACCCCCTGCTGCCGAACACTTTTATTCGCTGGGAAGTTCCCTCCACCGATCGGCACATGCCGACCAGGGCGTGGTTTGGCGCGGTTCAAATGATTTTACGCTAAAGCTTTCGCGCACGACCGCGCGGATTTCTTCCAGTGATTTCAGATCGCCCACCGCCATCGCCTGCGTGAGGATGTTGCCCGCGGTGGTGGCCTCGACTGGACCGGCGACAACGATTTTGCCGCAGGCGTCGGCGGTCATCTGGTTGAGCAATTCGCTTTGACACCCGCCGCCGACGATGTGAATGACTTTGATTTGCTTCTGCAAAATTGATTCGAGCCCTGTGACCGCGTCGCGGTAGGTCAGGGCCAGGCTTTCAAGCACG
>JBBQCK010000447.1:0-3286 GCA_038318605.1 Tepidisphaerales bacterium
CGCCGACCACGCCCAGCGAGGGCTCGATGCGGCCCCAGTTGGCGGTCATGCGCAGCACCACCAGCATCGGATATTTTCCGGGAGCAAGTTGCAGGACCTCTTTGTGCTGCACGGGAACATGATTGATGACGACCTGAACGCGCGTGGCCGCGGTGAAGCCGGCCTGCACGCACACGGTGGTCGGCTAGGAAACGTCCAGCACGGTGAAGGCCGCCAGAGTGACCGGCTTGTTCGGCGAGCGCAGGCCCTTGTCGAGCGCGATGCCGCCGGTTGGGGGAATCTCCTTCGGGGCGATCGCGCGCCATTTTACTTTTGTGCCGTCGAGATCGAGTGCGTCGCCGATTTTGGGCGCGAGATCCTTCCAGTCACCCAGGTCGAGCATGGGGTCGGCCTTCATCGCAAACTTTACGCTGTCGGTGATCAGCCAGTTGCTCGGACTTTTGCCAATTTCCAGCGGCACCACCGGCGCGCCGGCCGGCACGCCATCGGCCAGCGGCGTCATTTCACGATAGCCGCTGACCGGTGCTTCCTCGGCGGCGCCGACCTTGTACAGGCCGTCCTCGCCTTTCTTCAATGGAAGATGTGGAACCTTGAACATTTCTTCGACGGCAAACGGGTCGATGAGGTAACCGGTTGATTCGTCGATCTGCTTCAGCTTCAGGGGATGATCGGCGGGGTATTCATCATGCGGCAGGCGCAGCGTCAGGGCTTTGTCGACGAACATTGATAGATAATCCCACACATCGATCACGGTGACTTTTTCGGGAAAAAGCTTGCCCCATCCTTCGCTGCCATTGGCGTCAACATAGTCGCCGTGGCCGACATCGCGGCTGACTGTGGTGTGCGCCAGCCAGCCTTTTTGCGAACGATAATTCAGCAGCGAAGGCCGGACGTGGTTGCACCAGGTGCCGCCCCATTCGGTTTGGCCGTTGGCATTGACGTGAAGAATGGTTTCGCCGTTGAGCTTTGCCCACGGCGGCACCGGCCAGCTCGGGGTTTCGGCATGAAAACTGACAGTGGCGATGGTGCGCTCCGGCCAGAGCCAGGCCATGCGAAAAGGAAATTTCCCGCGCGATGATTTGCCATAGGTTATCCATGGCGCGTATCGGAACTCGGCGATTTTGGTTTCCTTCGCCAGTAGATCCAACATCGGCTGAATGCGCGTGGTGTCGGGCTCCCCCTCCATGGGTTCTATGCCGGTGTTAAAGTTGCGAAGATAGACGATCGCCATCTCGTGCTTCGCCGCGACCGCGCGCAGCTTTTCATGCTGGCCAAAGTCCTTGGAATCGGAATTGTTGGGAATCAGCAGCATGGCGCGAATGTGCTCGGCGCCGGGTGGGAGCCACACCAGAATATCCGCCTTGGCGGGCGATTTGGCGGTGCCATCCTTGCCACCCATGTCGGCCGATATTTTCAAGCCGATCGGCCAAAACGGCATTTCAGCCCACTGAGCGGCAGGCTGCGAAGCCTGTGCGCCTGCCAGGCCGGCCGGCGTGGCGACGATGAAAATCATCAACAATCGAGTCAATATGCGAGCGATCGTGCGTTGCAGCAAAGCGTCCTCCGAATGTCAAAACCGACCCACCTGCTACTACCGCGGCGGCGGCGAGTTGTTTTACACATTCGCATTGCGCCGCGGGTTCACCGGGTAATTTCGATGACCGTGAATGAGAGCGCGGCGGCCGGCATGCGCATCCCCGGCAGGGCCAGCGCATCGCTGTTGCGCGGACGGGCGCGATCGCGATTTCCCCCGCGGCCGAAAAGCCCGCGCGGCGCGTCCGGTTCGTCGGGTGCGCCGACATTGGCCGCCGCCTCCGACAACGGCTCGTTCCAACGGGCGAGCTTTTTGGTCTTGAAGCCCATCCCAACGACTTGGGCATTGAAACTTTTGACATTGCCATCGCTCAGCACGGCAAAAACACCGCGCCCCGCGTCCAGCGCGGCGCCGATGGCTTTTTTCTCCTCGGCGACAAAACCGCGTGAATTAAACTGGTGGTAAAAATCCTTGTTGAACTGCACGCGCTGCGGCTGCATCAAAACAGGCGGCGGATCGTTGGATTCCTCGGCGCCGGGCGCGGCCGGCCGGCTGTTGCGCCGGTCGGCGCCGAAGACGCTGGAGGTGCCCATGCCGCCCATCATCCCCCGCCCGCCGGGCCCGATGGCGCTGAATGCATTCATCGAGAACCATTCGCCGTCGCCGACGAATTGCAGATACATCAGTGTCTGTGAGAACATGCCGATGTCGTCGCCAAATAGCATGGGTGGGTTCTTGCTGCGGCCTCGCGCCGCTGGCACGGCTTCGAGAAATGCACGGGCGGAATAGGCCTGATTCAGGTTTGGGGCCTGCATACGGCCAAGCTCCGGAAGCGTTATGCGAAGGCCGACGGCGGCGGCGGCTGCGAAAAGCGCACCCCCGGCAATCGGGCCGGCAATGGATGCGATGATCGGCCGGCTGCGCGGCAGCGCGGGCGAATTTTGCACCGCCGCTTCATCGACGCCGGGGAGGCTAGTCAACATCGGCGAATGCCAGATCGCATGCACCAGCCAAGCCGTTGAGGCGATGACCGGGGGAAAGAGCGTGAGAAGAAACCGCAAAAATGCGACGCCCTGTACCTGCTGGCCCCAGTAGTAGGCGGTGTAAAGGAGCAGCGAGGGTATGAACCAACCCGACATCAGCGCCGCCGCCCGCCACGAACGGCAGTACATCAGCAGCATGCCGAGAAAACCGGCCGGCAGCAGCAGGAACATGCCGTACATATAAAACTGCTGGAGTGTAAATTCCCATTTGCGCAGAAACTCCGCCATGGTGAAGCCGGTGCTCTCATTGGTCGAATCGTAGCCTGTCCAATGTTGCGTGGTGATCTTATTAAACACAACCAGATAAACCACCGGCAAAGCCCACGCCGCCAGCGGCACGAGCGCACCGACGATCGAACGCCACTGTTTCCAGCGGACCATCGACACGGCGGCGATCCCCAGCGGCAGCAGGAGCAACCCTTCGCTGTAGCGAAGCGTGACGGTGAACCCGAGCAGCAGGCCCGCGGCGGCGCCGACCCAATGTTTTCCATCCTGCCACCAACAGGTCAGCGCGTACATTCCCCACACCGCGAAACAGATCGCCGGAGCGTGGCTGCTTGGCACGAGCGCGAGCTGAAGGTGGACCGGATTGCACGCAAGCACGATGGCCGCCATCAGTGCAAGATATGAGCCGGCCAATCGCCGCGTGAGTAAAAACATGCCCCACACCGCCAATGCCGCACAGACCGGGCTGGTGTAGAGCGCGGCC
>JBBQCK010000448.1:0-3279 GCA_038318605.1 Tepidisphaerales bacterium
ACGATCTGATTGATAGCGCATTGATTGTCCGGCTCAAATCGCTCAATGAGATCATCCACCGCACCATTTGCGAACGCGGTTACTCCAGCGATCTCGGCCATTTCGTCCAACATTATGGTAGCGACACAATCGACGCGTCGCTGTTGCTGCTGCCGCTTATCGGCTTCCTTTCCGCTGACGATCCGCGCATCATCGGCACGATCACGGCAATCGAGCGCGAGCTAATGGATGGTGGTTTTGTGCGGCGCAAGCCGCAGACGCCGGATGGCCCCGAAGAGGGCGTATTCCTTGCCTGCTCATGCTGGCTGGCGGATTGCTACAAGATGCAGGGCCGCGACGACGACGCGGCAGCACTACTAGAGCGCGTAATTGGGGTTTCAAACGATGTGGGCCTGCTCAGCGAAGAATATAACGTGCGCAGCCGCAGCCTAAACGGCAACATCCCCCAGGCCCTGACGCATCTGGGCTTGATCAACACCGCTTTGTTCCTTTCTGGCCCCGTGATCCAGCGGGCCGGCGGATGAAGGCTCATCCGGTTTGCTTTTCCTTGTCGCATCGCCGTGATTCTGACCCTAATGGTCGCAGGAACGCTTGTCCTGCTGTTCAATCTGCGGACACGAATGATGTAGCAATTCAAAGCTCGCCGGCAGCGGCCAGCTTGCTAATCTGGTGAGCGGTGCGGATCGCGATTGCCTGGATCGTCAGTGAAGGATTCACGCCGCCCACGGTCGGAAATACCGATCCGTCGCATACCCATAGGTTAGGAATGTCCCAGCTGCGGCAGTCTGCATCCACGACGCTGGTGTTCGGATCGTTGCCCATGCGGGCCGTGCCGCCCAAATGACAGGTATCGTCTTCCTGGCGGAACATGTCCTTCGCCCCAATTGCCTGGATCGAGGCGCCCATTTGTTCCAGCGAGTGCTGGACCAGAGCCTTGTCATTTTCTCCCCATGCATAGGTTATTCTGGCCACCCGCAGACCATATTGATCGATATCGTCGGCCAACGTCACGCGGTTCGCCTCATTGGGCAGCATCTCGCCAACCATCTTGACGCCGATCATGTGGTTGTAATCTAGCATCGCGCTACGCAATTCATCGCCCCATAGTCCACGCGCACCGGTCAAAACCGACATCCATTCTATTGGCAGCGGTCCCTGCCCCATCCAGCAATAGCCGCCATAAAAATCTTTGTTGTCGTCGTAATTCCAATGTTCGGTGATCGCCAGACTGGGTGGCCCCTTGTACCATCGCACGGGTTCATCCATCCGACCCCAGACAGCCGCGTTGGTCTGAGTCATCAAGTTTTTTCCGACCAGACCGGACCCGTTGGCAAGGCCGTCCGGGTATCTGTCGTTTGCCGAATTGAGCAGCAGCCTCGGCGTTTCCACCGCATAGCCCGCCACGACGACATTCTTTGCGCGCTGGAAATGCCATCCGCCATTGCGGTGATACTGCACACCGGTCGCGCGCCCATCTGGTCCCATCTCGATCCGTCCGACCATCGCGAGGTCACGCACCTCGGCCCCCGCCGCTAGAGCGCGTGGGATCCAGACGGTGAGCGCCGAACGCTTCGCGTTGGTCGTGCAGCCGAACCGGCAGAAGCCCCGATAGGCGCACGGCGGGCTGTTTCCCTCCGGCCCGGCATGGGGCGCCGACAGCGTTGCAAGCGGCGTCTCGGTCCAGTCGATGCCGATTGCCTCGCAACCTTTCGCAAGCAGTTTTCCTGCGGTGTTCAGTTCATGCGCGCGATAAGGATAACGTGGCCGTTTTGGTCCCCAGGGATATGTCAGCGGCCCGGAGATGCTGATCTGGCGCTCGGCAATTGCGTAATAATGCCACATCTCCTCCCAAGAGATTGGCCAGTCCGCGCCATAGCCCAATGTCGTGCGAGACTTGAACCATTCGGGCCGAAAGCGCAGAGCCACCATCGCATAATGGACGGTCGATCCACCTACCGCCTTGCCCGAATTGTTACCGCCCATCTTGATAGGGTTGGGGCCGTCGAGAACGCGCTTATCGGTCCAGTAGAGCTGGTTTTGCGCAGTTTCATCCGATGCGAAATCCTCCATCGGTCTGAAATAACCGCCCGCCTCGAAGGCGATAACCGAAAAGCCCTGTTCGGCCAGAAGCGCGCCCAGCGTTCCGCCGCCAGCACCGGTGCCGACGATTACGAAATCCACCGCTTCGCTTTCGCGGTATTCGCGCATTGGCACCCAGCCACCTTTTCGGAAGATATCGGGCGCACGCCCCGCCGTGGCACGCGGCTGCTGTCTGGGGTCAGACGACATGCCCATTATCCCGTTCGGCGTGGTGTTCATCGCCAGACTCGGCTTCCACCGCTTCCCACGGGTCGAGGCGGTTTCCGTCGAGGCGCAGATAGCCGCGCGGCGAGGCCGGACCGCCGAAACCGATCTCGTTCCAGGCCTTTGGATGAGCATAATAGAGCGCGGGCACATCGACCAGAATCCGCCGCTCAAAAAAGGTCTTGGCGTCAAGCCTTGCCCAGCGATTCCCCTTCACCTCGCCCCGCTGCATCGAAAGCAGCAGCGTGTCCCTTTCCTGGTCGGTAAGGACCGCAAAGCCCCGGTCGCTGTGCCGCGACTTCGCCTCTTCATTGATCGCGGCCAAGCCGCGCCGCCAAGCTTCGCCCATATACGGCATGCTCTCCTTACGAAACCCATCTCCGTGATCGGCCAGCAGCTTGGCATCGAGCTGCGCGACAAGACACACCGCATCAGCCTCATCGGTCTGGGGCAGGATGCGGCGGCACAGTGCATCCGCGATAGGCCATTCTTCAGTGCTGAAGAAGCGCGGCGCATCGGGCACGGCCAGGCGCTGTGCGATGATTTCACGCGTCTTTGCATTCCACGACGGTGTATCGCGCTTGGCGAGAACGTCGTAACCCGGATAGCGAGAAGGCTCAGTCACGGGGGTGCTCCTTGAGGAGTGCCAATGCGGCAAGCCCCGCCAGCGCCAGGCCGGTGAAGGCAGGCGGTGCCGGCAACGGTGGCCCGGCAAATGCGTTCTGCCGCCAGTTGCGCCAGCCCCCCATGCCCCTGGACACACCAAAGGCATGGAACGCCACCCCCGCGACGCCCATCGCCGCTGTAGCCGCCATCCACAACCGCGACCCTCTGCGGGCCTTTCCCGCGTCGCCGACGGCGGCTTCGCAAAGCAGGGCGGCGGCGACCGGGGGCATCGTGACCGGCAGTAACATCGCCGGATTGTGAAACGCCCCACGAAAATGGAGCAATCCTGCTTCAGCCACGGTTCCCAGT
>JBBQCK010000449.1:0-3275 GCA_038318605.1 Tepidisphaerales bacterium
ATCCCGCGAGGCCTGGCATAGTGCGCCCAGAAGGTCGGTGCGGTCGTGCAGACGGGCGGCGAGGATGTGGATGACTTCTCCCTCGCGCTGGATGACGCCGTCGCACTGAAGCAGGGTGGCGTGGCGGGCGGGACGGCGGTAACGCTCGTAGACGCTGGACCAGAGGATGAGATTGGCGATGCCGGTTTCATCTTCCAGCGTGATGAAGACAACGCCGGATGCCGTGCCGGGGCGCTGGCGCACGAGCACCAACCCGGCGATGCGCACCGGCCGGCCATGGCGAAAACGGCCGGCATCCTGCAATTCAATGGCGCGGATGACGCCTTGATGCGTCAGCGCCTCGCGGGCAAATGTCACCGGATGGCACTTGAGCGACAGGCCCGTCGTGGCGTAATCCGCCCGCACCTCCGCCGATAGGGGAAGCAGGGGCAACTGCGCCGGCGGGGGCGCTTCGCTTTTGGGTTCGTCGATCAGCGGCGCGGCAATGTTCGAGCGCGCCAGCGTCTGCCAGAGCGCCTGGCGACGGCTTAATCCCATCGACAACAATGCATCCGCCTCGGCGAGTCGCTGCAATGCGCCGACATCAAGATGGGCCGCCTGCTGAAGCTGGGCGACGGTGGTGAAGCGGTGCTCGATGCGGCGAGCGGCGACGAGTCGTTCGGCGTCGGCTTGCCGCATGCCTTTGATCTGCCGCATGCCAAGGCGAATGGCCGGGCCGCTGCGGCCCCAAATCTGCGGCCGATCGCGCCGCAGCGATGCATCGCCGCGGCGCGGTGGGCGCCAGGCAGGGTCGGTGTTGTGTTCGAGCGTGCAATCCCACTGGCTGGCGTTGACGCAGACGGGGCGCACCTCGACGCCATGTTCGCGGGCGTCGCGCACGAGCTGCGCGGGGGCGTAGAAACCCATCGGTTGGCTGTTGAGCAGCGCGGCGGTGAAGGCCGCGGGATGATGCCGCTTGAGCCATGCCGAGGCATACACCAGCCGGGCAAAACTGGCGGCGTGGCTTTCGGGAAAACCATAATCGCTGAAACCGAGAATCTGCTTGAAGCATCGCTCGGCGAACTCTCGCTCGTAGCCGCGGGCAAGCATTCCGCCAATGAATTTGCCCTCGAAGCGATTGATGCCGCCGTTGCGTTTCCAGGCGGCCATGGCGCGGCGGAGGGAATCGGCCTCGGCGCCGCTAAACCCCGCCGCCACGATCGCCAGGCGCATCGCCTGTTCCTGAAACAGCGGCACGCCAAGCGTTTTTTCCAGCACATCGCGCAGCTCCGGCTTTGGAAAATCGATTTTAAAATTTGGATTGCGGCGCCGCTCCTCGCGCCGCTGAAGATAGGGATGAACCATGTCCCCCTGAATCGGGCCGGGGCGCACGATGGCCACCTCGATGACCAGATCGTAAAACTCACGTGGGCGCAATCGCGGCAGCATCGACATCTGCGCGCGGCTTTCGATCTGAAATACTCCCACGGTGTCGCCGTGGCAGGCCATTTCGTAGGTTTGCGGGTCTTCGTGCGGAATAGTGTGCAATTCGAGAGCCGGACCGTAATCAGCGATGAGCGTCATGGATTTGCTGATGGCGGTGAGCATGCCCAGCGCCAGTAGATCGACCTTGAACAGACCAATGACGTCCAGGTCGTCTTTGTCCCACTCGATGACGGTGCGGTCTTCCATGGCGGCGTTTTCGATGGGGGTCAGCTCGCACAAGGGCCCGCGCGAGATGACCATGCCGCCGACGTGCTGGCTGAGGTGGCGCGGGAAGCCGAGCAACTCATGCGTCAGCGACACCAGCAGCGCCAGCGTCGGGTCGGCGGGGTTGATGCCGGCTTCGTTGAGCTGCGAATCGTTAAGGGTTCCGCGATGCCACCAGTCGAGCTTGTCGGCAAGTTGATCGATGAGGTCGGCGCTGAGACCCAGGGCCTTTCCCACATCGCGCACGGCCGACCGGCCACGATAGGTGATGAGTGAGGCAGTCATGCCGGCATGGTCGCGGCCATATTTCTCGTAGACATACTGGATGATTTCCTCGCGGCGTTCGTGTTCGAAATCGATGTCGATGTCGGGCGGCTCGCCGCGCGATTCGCTGGCGAAACGCTCGAAGACGAGTTGAAAGTGGGCCGGATCGACCGACGTAACGCCCAGGCAGTAGCAGACCGCCGAATTGGCGGCCGATCCGCGCCCCTGACACAAGATGCCGCGCGAGCGCGCCTCGCGCACGAGGTCGTAAACGGTCAAGAAATAGGATTCGTATTTCGATCCGCAGATGAAGGCCAGTTCCTTTTCCAGCAGGGCCTCGACGGCCGGCGGAACGCCTTGCGGATAACGCTCGATTGCGCCTCGCCGGGTGAGATTGCGGAGATGAACCGTGGGATCAACGCCTGCGGGCACGGCCTCGGTCGGATATTCGTATTTCAGATCGGCGAGCGAAAAGGTGCAGGCCCGGGCGATTTCCAGCCCGCGCTGAATCGCGCCGCTGCAGTCCGCGAAAAGACGGCACATGCCGGCCGGGGGTTTGAGATATCGCTCGGCATTCGAGAAGAGGCGAAATCCCGCGTCATGGATGGTGCAGCCGTGGCGCACGCAGGTAAGCACATCCTGCAATGGCCGCCGGCCGGGATCGTGATAATGAACGTGGTTGGTCCCCAGAAGCGGGATGCAGCTTTGGCGCGAGAGATGGATTGCCGCAAAGAGGCGGCTTTGCTCGTCACCTCCCAGCGCGACGCCGAAGGCGAGGGAGAGGCGATCGCCCATCGCATCGATCAGGCAGGGGGGCGGCGCTGGCAACTGCGCGGGCGGCGCCGCCGCGACTGAAATCGACGACAGGCAGACCGCGGCGAACTGGCCCTGGCAGTATTCGATAAAATCGTCGAGCGCGAGATGACATTCTCCCTTGGGCGCGCGGCGCCGGCCGATCGTCAGCAGGCGGCACAGCCGCGCGTAGGCGTCGCGATCGGATGGCCAGACGAGCAGATCGGGCGAGCCGTCATTGAAAACAAGCCGCGTGCCGACGATGAACTGAAAGCCGCGGATCTTTCGGGCAGCTTCGTAGCCGCGCACCACGCCGGCGAGGGAATTGATGTCGGTCAGAGCCATGGCCCGATAGCCGAGCAGGGCCGCCTGGTAGACCAGTTCATCCGGATGCGAAGCGCCGCGCAGAAATGAAAAGTTGCTGGTCACGTCCAATTCGGCATAGGGGGGCGCACCTTCGGCAACAGCCTCCGGCGGATCGATCGCCGCACCCTGGTAGAGTTTTTCGCTGGGAGCTTCGGGCATGGGGG
>JBBQCK010000450.1:0-3262 GCA_038318605.1 Tepidisphaerales bacterium
CACCTCGTGAATGTCTTTATACGCTCCCGGCGCTTCGTCGATCCCGGCGCTGAGCAGCTCCACGCCCGCGTCATCGAACTGCTTTTTAAAATGTGCCCAGCGGAATTTCTCCCGCGCCGCCGTCCGGCTCATCGCCCGGCCGGCGCCATGCGACGCCGATTCCAACGACTCGGGCTCTCCAAGCCCTCGCACGACGAAACCTGGCGTCGCCATCGAGCCCGGAATCACGCCCAGCACATCTCGACCGGCTGGCGTTGCGCCCTTGCGATGAACGATCAGCTCCCGGCCGCCGTGCATTTCCTTCCAGGCAAAATTATGGTGGTTCTCCACGCCCGCGATCACCTTCGCGCCAATCTCATGCGCAACGCGCTTATGAATCAGCGCATGATTCGCCGCAGCATAGTCTCCCATAAGGTTCATCGCCGCCCAATATTCCTGCCCCGGCTCGCTGTCCATTCCCAGCCAGGCCAGATGGCGCAACTGCGGCGGAAGCTGCGGATGAAGCTCCATCGCCAGCCTTGAATAATGATCCGCGATGCGCGCGCCAGCGCCGCGGCTGCCCGAATGAGACAGCAGCGCCAGGTACTCTCCCGCCACCAACCCAAGGTCATCCCGATCGAACGTCAGTATGCCAAATTCGACAAAGTGATTGCCCGATCCGCTCGTGCCAAGCTGGGCACGCGCCCGATCGAAAACCATCCGCGTCACCGGCGTGATTGACCAATCCGCGTCGAGCACCTCATGCTCCAGCGGCCTGTCAAACTCGACGCCCGTGCCAAACTTTGTTTGCGTCAAAAGCGCCCGCTTCAGTTGTTCGCGAAATCGCCCCAACTGTTTCGCTGGAATATCCAGTACCGACAACTTCATCCGGCACGCGATATCCACACCTACAGCGTACGGAATCACCGCATTTTCCGTTGCGAGAACGCCGCCGATCGGCAGGCCATATCCCTGGTGTGCATCCGGCATCAGCGCCCCCTGCACCGCCACCGGCAGCTCAGCCGCGTAACGCATCTGTTTCAATGCGCCTTCCTCAATCCCCTTGCCCCACACGCGATAAGGCGCCGGCTTCTCACGAGGGACATAGCTCGCCCGTCGAGCGCGATGATCCACCAGCGCCTGGGCGGCCGGTCCCCACATAGCATGATCGACAAACCCCGCCGGCGCCGCGTTCAGCGATGTCAGATCGGCCGACATCTCCGCCTCTTCCGGCTTCGGCCGCGCCGCGGCAATTGCGCGCACGATCAGCCCAATCGCCGGCCCCGGCTCAAAGCCCATCGCCATTAAATCTCGCGGCTTCATACCATGGCGATTGTGGCGCAATCGGCCGTTACATGAAAGTTCAGTCCCCCGGCGAACGATAGAGAGATACACCGGTCACGGAAGACTGATCGACGCGGCAACCGCAAGCGAGTCGCCCTCACCCAGATCAAGAGTAAGCGTGTCGCCGCCTTTACCCCCATGGATTTTCCATATCGCCCGGATTCGTCATCCCGTCAGCCCAGTTCATGCAGATTTCGCGAATCCGTCGGCAGTTCCGCAGCATGCAGATCAGCCCACATCGCAGCCTCGCCGTCAAGCGGGCTTTTAATGTTGTACGCCTGATAAGCGATCATCTCGCCGATGCGCACAATCAGATCCGCCAGCCGCTCACCCGCCGTCCAGTGGTCGCCGACGCAGATGGTTGACGGGTCGATGTTCGGATGAAAAATCGGGGTGAGCAGTCGGCATTTTGGACTCATCCGCGGATATTCGCTCGTCAGACGGATTTCCGCCTCGTGAAAATCGCGCGGCGTCGGCTTGCCTCCCTTGCCCCGCGCCAACGACTGAATGTGATAATCGATGCGATACAATTCCGGTGGATCGCCCTGCATGGCCGCGATGCGAATCGGACCCTGTCCGGCGAATGCAGCCCGAACAAGCTCCGCATCCGCCATCAGGCGACGGATGCGCATCGGTATTCGCGGCCCCGGCGTTTTGCCAGCCTGCGAAGTGCCATCGTCCTGTGCCGTCGCCGCCGGCATTGTCGATCCCTGCGGCACCAAAATGTCCGCTCCGCAGGCCTTGCATTTGGCGCGCCGGCCGGCGAAGTCGTCGCGTACGGAGTACGCCTTGCCACACCCAGCGCATACAAACTCAATCATGTGTGCCACCAGAAATATGACATCGCCGCTCCGCCTACCACGCCAATGAGGGAAATCAACAGCGCCGCGAAAAGCGCCCCGCCCGATTCGTGATGGCGCTGCCGGTTGTGCTGAAACCGCGCCAAAATGCACGCAAGCGCCAACATACATGTGAACCCATAGGTCACCAGCCCCACAAGGAGCGCGAATATGCTCGCCGCGAGCAGAACAAAATCCCACGGAAAACTTTCCGCACTCTTCAACGCCGCCGCCTGCGCTGCCAGATCCTGCTCCATGGCCGCGACGGTTCGCGGGCGCTCATGCGGCATTTCGCCCACCTCTTCGCTGATTGCCTCGGCGGCGCTGGCCGGATCGAGCACATTCACCTGCGAACATCCGTATGCCGAACAGCCAAAATTCTCAATCCAGCAGTCCGGGTGAAACGGCAATCCGCAATCCGGACAATTCAGATAATCATCACCCTCGCTCAGGTTCCACTGGCACACTCCGCACGCCGCAGTTTCACCCGCCACCAGCTTCTGCACCGGCGGCGTCTCGATTGCGGCACGGTCGGGGGCTGTCGAAAGCTGGTCCGGTCGAAGCGGAGGACGCTCTGGTATTTGCAGCGATCGATCGCATTTTGGACACCGCCCCGTCTTTCCCACCAGCCGCGCAGGCGCATAGACATCCGTTCCGCACTCGCACATGAACAAAATGCCGCCGAATGATTCCTGCCCAACAGCCGTCGTCAAAAACTCTTCCGGCGGATCGCCATGATGAAACGTCAGCCGCGCCGGCCCGACGCGAATGCGATCTCCGTCGATGAGCGCATGCCGACCGCCCAGCGGCTTGCCGTTCACGATCGTCCCCACGCCGCCGCCCGCCCCAACAATAAAATACTGACCCGCCTTCTCGCCGATCCACGCCTCGACGGCCGCGACATGCGGGTCTGCAATCACGATGTCATTGGTGTTGCGACGCCCGATCGTCACGCGCTCGCGAATGCGTCCGTAAAGACGCTGATGACCGAACTCGACTGTAAGACTGGGCATGAGTTCAAGCCGGACGCGGTTTGCGTTCCTGGAAAACAAATTCAGTCGCCCCAACCTTGATCCGATCTCCCGCGCGCAGGCGAATCC
>JBBQCK010000451.1:0-3241 GCA_038318605.1 Tepidisphaerales bacterium
CCCATTATAAACCAGCGCATCCGGCACGGTCGCCAGGATCTGCGACGCCAAGGGAAGATTGCTTCGGCCATCGCGCGAATCGCGATAGCCGTATACAAACACCGTCTGCCACAGCAGCATCACCGCAACCGTCGTTACGACCAGCGACGCGCGGCGCCGTCGATACAGCAAAATGCCGGCGCTCAATACGCCTCCCATGACCAGGACACACACAATCGCCTCGGACCAGCTCAGCCATGGCCGACCATCGACCGTCAACAGCGATTTCATTCCCGTCGCGGCCGCGATCGGAAACGCAACCGCCAGCGCGCCCAGCCCCAGAAAATGCGCGGTGATTGCTGCCCGTGTCCATTGATCCCATGGCTTGTCCCATCGCCGCAGATGCTCGATCACGCCCCGTGCAACGATCACCGCGACGGGACTCAGCATTGGCAAGAGATAGCGGTTTCGCCGAACGGCAAAGAAGCTCATCACCACAATTGGCAGCGCCGCGAGAAAAAGCATCAGCACGCGATTTCGATCGGCCTGCCGCAGCGCATCACGAATTACAAAATGCAGCCCGACAAAGAACCAGAGAATCCAGGGGAACAGCGTCCATATCTGGATCGGGTAGTCGTACCACTTGGATCGCTTTTCATAACCCGCCTCGGCCTGGACGGTCGATTCGTAGGTCCATGTGCGAACGAGTCGCTGAATATTGTTCAGGCGGGCAAACTCGCCGGGTTTGAAAACGCCCACCTGCTCGGGGAGCCTCTGCTGGCAGATATAAATGACCCATGGCAATGAGACCGCAAGGCACAGCGCGGTGCCCGCCAATATCCAGATCGCCTTAGTGCCGGCGGAGGTGTGCGGCGGCCGGGCATTGCTGACGGGCAGCGTATCGTCGTTGGGCTGTGCATGCTCATGGGGCAGCGAATGCTCTTGGGGCGGCGCATCGTCACGCAGCGGCGATTCAGCCTGATCGCGTGGCCCGACATACCGGCGCCAAAGCGAGAAGACGACTATCGGCAGGATCGTTTCGAGAATGACAATCGGACCCTTGCAGATCAAGCCCAGGCCGATGCAGATTCCCGCACCGCAGCACCCCGAACGCCATCGACCAGCGAACAAAATGCTGGCGAGAAAAACATTGGCGAAGGTCACCAGCAACGCCAGATGAACGTCATACTGCGCCGTGCGCGTGTGTTTCAGGAACAGAAACGTCGAACCCGCCACCGCGCCGGCGATCAGCCCCAGGCGCCAGCCGCCGACGATGCGGCCGAGCATGTAGATGCCCACCAGAGTCAGCCCGCTTGCCAGCAGGCTGAGCCAGCGCGCTGAGAACGCCAGGTCGGCCGGATCAAGCGCCACGCCGGCCGCGACAATCCAGTGTGAAAGTGGCGGCTTGCGCAGGCGCACTTCACCATTGAGCGTTGGAATCAGCCAAGCGTGAAGCGTCCCGCTCTCGACGATCTCCACGCCGGTTGCGACAGTGACATTTTCCATTCCGCCGGAAAACTCGACCCACTCGAGCGTGGGAAGAATTGCGCCGACGAAGACGGTCAGAATCAGCGCGGCGTGAAGGGCGCCGCGCGCATACCAAGGCGTCGAATCGCCGGGAGGGTCAGGAATCGGTGAGGCGGTTGTCACGGAGCGGGCAAGAGTATCGCGCACATGGGGCGAGTTGGGAAGCGTGTGATGATGGCCGCCCGCGGCGTTCCACCAATGCTGGGGGTTGCCCCGCATCCTTGTCGCAGGACGCCTGTCGGGTTGTCAGGCCAAAGCCCCCATGGCGGGCGAGCTGAAGCGTCTTGTGGCACGGCCGCCAAGCCAATGACGGCGCGGCATGCTCATTGCAAAAGCGGGTCGATGGGACGGAGTGTTCCGTTCAATGTCATTCATCAAATATCGCCGGCCCACCGGGCACGGCAAGGAGTCAAAAGACCATGGAGCTTTCCACACTTCAGGAACTGTTCGTTGACGAGCTTCGCGACACGCTTCACGCCGAAAAGCAACTGCTCAAGGAGCTTCCGCGGCTCGCAAAAAAAGCAACCTCCCCTGACCTTCAGGAGGCGTTTTCCGATCATGAGAAGGAGACGGAAGGGCAGATCAAACGCCTTGAAAAAATCTTCGACATTCTTGGGTCTTCCGCACGCGCAAAGACGTGCAAGGGCATGAAAGGCATTCTCGAGGAAGGCCACGAAATGATCGAGGAGACCGAAGGTGACGAACTGATTGATGCGCTGTTGATCGGTTCAGCTCAGAAGGCCGAGCACTACGAAATCGCCAGCTACGGCATTCTGCGGACTTACGCTTCGGTTCTGGGAAATAAGGAAGTCTCACGCCTGCTCGACCAGACACTGGAGGAAGAAAAGGCCTGCGACCGGAAGTTGACCGAATTGGCCGAGAGCCACATCAATGAGGAAGCGGCGAACGCGTAGGCCGCTTGTGTCGCCGAAACCGCGACACGTTTGATTGCCGCCTCACTGCGAAAAGGCCGCGGCCCATTGGGTCGCGGCCTTTCTTTTACAGTGCCAGGGCCGTCTTTTGCAGATCGGAGTTTCGGACCCGTTTAGAATTGGGTTAACGGCAGAAACTTCGGAATTTCGTATTGGTGCCCAAGGGCGTGCAGCACGACCGCCAGCGCGGTGAACAACCCGACCGCGACGACCTCGCCGAGAATGATGCCAATGAAGAACGGTCGCGCGCGATTAAACAGTCCCGCGCCCCCGAACCGCACGACGACGACCTTAACCAGCCACCCGGCAAAAATGCTGAACCAGATTCGCCGCATGGCGTAGGAATGAACCATCAGCATTCCGATCGGATGCAGTGGCCACCATGTAAAGCGTAGATTCAGAAATGCCAGCACCGCCGTGGCAAAAAAAGTGCCGATCGCAAGTAGAAAGCCGCGTAGAAATTTCGTGGGCGGGTGGGGCTGCTTGGCCGCGGCAATACCGTTTTTATCGACGCTGAGCGTGTGGGTCATCGACCAGACGGGATTGCCGTTTCCGGTGATTTCCGTGTTGATCGGCGCGGTGTGCGATTTGTCGAGTGTATTGTTGTAGGAATAATAGCAGAGCAGCGTGCTGGCGCCGGCCACGGCATAGCTGATGACCAGGGACGCAATGATCGCGCCGAGCAGTCGCCGCCCGGCCCGCGGCGCCAGATCCGACGCCACGCGCAGGCCATGCGTGGCGTAAATCGGAAGTTGATCCGAAGAATACGCCCACATGCCGCCGATGTGCTGCACCCAGTATTG
>JBBQCK010000452.1:0-3234 GCA_038318605.1 Tepidisphaerales bacterium
CGAGTTGCCGAAATGGCCTCCGCTCCGGGCAGGAACTGATGCGACATGCGAATGGTGACCGCAACATCCCCACCCGGCGCCGGCCCGCCGCCCACGCTGGGGCACCCGGTTGGAGATGATCCGATCACCATTCGCATGTCGCATCAGATCCTGCCCGGAGCGGAGGCAATTTCGTCAACTCGGCCAGCGGAATCGCTGCGGCGGCTTCAACTTGACGCCCTCCTGAAGGACGCCACGGCCACACGTGAACTGGCGCCGGGCATACTGCTTGCGCAGAAACTCCACCACGACGAAGGTCAGGCAAGGTGGGTAATCGATGTTTACGCACCTGGCCAGAGCGATGCGCTGCACGTCTACCAGCTCGGGTTTTTGAACCTGAGCGACGGGCGATACGAAGCCAACAAGGCGTTTCTCGAAAAGTTGATCGATTCGATTCAGTACCATGAAAATACGCCGGCCGACGACGCCGGCCATGCGCCGTTTTGATTTCTCATCCCATGACCGGCCATCGCACGACCCGGCTGGCGCCATCTCCCACGGGCGCGCTCCATCTGGGCAACGCCCGCACGTTTCTTGCAACCTGGCTCATGGCGCGGCAGGCGGGCTGGCGCATCGCGCTGCGCATCGAAGACCTTGATGGGCCGCGAATCAAGACCGAGGCCGCCACCGGCGCCATCGAAGACCTGCAATGGCTCGGACTCGACTGGGATGGATCGATCATCCGCCAGTCGGATCGCCGGGCGCTCTATCAGGCGGCGATCAATGACCTGATGGCGCGCGGCGCGGTGTATCCGTGCGTTTGCAGCCGGCGCGACGTCGAATTGGCCGCCAGCGCGCCGCATGCGGAAGACGGGGCGGCGATATATCCCGGAACCTGCCGCGGCCGATATGCGTCGATCGAGGCTGCGCGGCGCGATTCGGGTCGCGAGCCTTCAATTCGATTTATGGTGCCCGATGGCCCGGACGGAATCGTTGCATTTGTCGATCGGATACATGGCGCAAGGCGAGTGGATGTGGGACGCGAACTCGGCGATTTTACCATCGCTAAAGCAGATGGCACGCCGGCCTATCAGCTTGCGGTGGTGGTGGATGACCTCGACATGCGTGTGACGGAAGTCATCCGCGCAGATGACCTCCTCGATTCGACGCCACGCCAGATACTTCTCTATCGCGCGATGGGCAATGAATTGCACATTCCGCAATACTGCCACCTGCCGCTGGTTGTCGGCGCGGACGGGCGGCGGCTGGCCAAGCGGCATGGGGACACGCGCATTTCACACTATCGGCGGTGCGGAGTCACAGCCGGGCGGATGCTGGCGCTGCTGGCGCGCTGGTGTGGAATGGACGTGCGGGATGATGTCGAGGCGCAGGAGCTTATTAAGCGGTTTGATGTGACGAAGATGATGGGCGGGCCGACAGTTTTTTCGGCGGAGGATGAGGCAACGTTGCTGAAGTGAGCGGTTTTTGAAGAACGTAATTTTGCCGGTCTGAAATGTGCTTGCCGCACTGCGGCAATTCGGACAGGAGTGTCCGAGCCACCGAAGAAGGCAGAGCGAGAAAGAAGCCTGCGTCAATCGCGGCAGGGCATGCCGCCTCACAGCGGCGCTCGGTCAGAGGAATGCGAGGCACCGAAAAATGCCGCCGCAGATTGTAATCTTTCAATCAGCCGACGGCGATGCGCTCCATGCCGTTCATATACTGCCGAAGCGCCGCGGGAACGGTTATCGATCCGTCAGCATTCTGGTAAAGCTCCATGATTGGGATGAGCACGCGCGGACTGGCGATGACGGTGTTGTTCAACGTGTGGCACAGGCGCGTTTTGCCGTCGGCTTCGCGATAACGAAGATTTAATCGGCGGGCCTGAAAATCGTAAAAGCGGCTGGCACTGTGCGTCTCTCCCCAGGCGTTGCGGCTGGGCATCCAGGTTTCAATGTCGAACTTGGCGGCCTGTCCCTGCCCTAGATCGCCCGTACACACCGCAACCACGCGATAGGGCAATTCGAGCTTCTGCAAAACGGCCTCGGCGTTGCAGAGGATTTCCAGGTGCCAACGCTTGGATTCCTCAACATCCGCACGACAGATGACGACCTGTTCCACCTTGTCAAATTGATGAATGCGATACAGCCCGGCCGTGTCCTTGCCATATGTCCCCGCCTCACGGCGAAAACAGGGGCTCATGCCGACGTATTTTTTCGGCAACTCCTTTGCATCGAGCGTTTCGCCCATGTGAAACGCCGTCAGCGATACCTCGGCCGTGCCGACGAGATACATCGGCGGATCTTCGTTGGTGACGGCATACGCCTGTTCGCGGCCGAGCGGGAAATAACCGGTGCCGAGCATGGCCGGCTCGCGCACCAGTACTGGCACGCTCATCGGGACGAATCCTCGCTCTATCATCATGTCCTGCGCAAGGCGCAAAACCGCCTGATGCAGCATCGCGCCCGCACCGAGCAGAAAATAGCTGCGCGTGCCCGCCAGCTTCACGCCGCGCTCGACATCCAGCATTCCCAAATCCCGGCCCAGCGCAACATGGTCGCGCGGCGCGAAATCAAACGCGCGGACCGTGCCCCATCGGCGCAGCTCGACATTTTCGCTGTCATCTTTCCCGCGCGGCACCTCTTCATCCGGCGGCTGAACGGCGCGCATCAACAGGTCATCAATCTGCGGTTCGAGCTCGGCAAGTTGCGGCGCGGCGAGGTCTTCCTGCTGCTTCAGCGCGGCGGCCTGTGCTTTCAGCTCGTCGATTTGCACCTGAATGGCCCCCTGCTGGTCGGCGCCGACTTTTTTAAGCTGCCCCATCAACGGGCCCATGCGCTTCGACAGCGCATTTTTGTCCGCCGTCAGCTTTTCTCGCTGCGCGGTCAGTGTTCGCCGATGGTCTTCGAGTTGCAGGAGGCGGTCTATGTCAACATCGATCCGCTTGAGGCGGGCCGCCTCGCGGTATTTGTCGGGATTGTTGCGCAGGTCGGTACGGTCGATCATGGCTTTGGCCTCGGTCGGTCGGGGGATTGAGGCGTGGGTTTTAGCAGAACCCTTCGGCGGGGTGAAGGCGCGGCCGACCGCCCCGAGCCTCATTTCGTCCGATAATACTCACCGCCGCATCGCCATCTGGCCGATGAATGAGGTTGTCCATGAACCGCGCGGGCTGGTGTCTGCGCGGGCGGCTGGTGGCCTGGCGGAGGCGTGATGGCGTCGGACCGAAAGATTTGCAGCCTCGATCGGCTCCTGGCCCTG
>JBBQCK010000453.1:0-3231 GCA_038318605.1 Tepidisphaerales bacterium
GGCCTTACGACTATGAGGCGAAGATCGACCTCTCCTCGCGGGTCCTGGCCGTGCGCTTTGATGATGGCATCGTTTCCATTCTCGACGCCGCCACGGACGAAGCACTTGTAAGCGGTGAACGCGGCTTCGCATCAATCGCATTGGAAGATTCTCAGGGCAGCGCGACGTGGGGCATACGAGCCGGTCCTGATCCACTGGAGCTTTCGCTGCAATTCGGATATCTCGCGGACCGATCGCGCGATCTGATGGGGTCGCTGCGCGGCGAGCTTGAGGCAGGCGATTCGTGGATGACGATGTTTAACAATCGCCTCGTGCACGGCGAATCACTGGCTGCAATTCAAACCGATCAGAATCGCCGCGCCGCGGGATGGGCCGCGGTTTCAGAGGAACTTGCGGCGCTCGGGGCGTTTGTCGCACGAACAGAAACGTGGTGGCTGGTTCAACGGGCAATTGAAGCCGGCCGCGATCTGCGCAGCCGGCTGCGCCTGGCCGAAACGGAGTTTCGCGAGGCGACCGCCCGCATGACGCACATCGCTGCCGCGTCCTCGCGCGACGAGGACACCGGGCGGCTTACAATCGCGGCAAAGTTTGCACGTGAATACCCGCAGCAGATCCAGCGCCGCGACGCCGCCGCGATGCTTATTCCAGTTCTGAATGCCTCGATTGACCGCCTTGCGACCGCAATTACCCGCCGACTTGCGGATCAGGATTTACTCGGCAACGCCGATCTGCCCCAACTGCAATTTCTCGGCGAACTGCCGGCCGAGCGGGCATCGCTGGCCGATGCGCTTGGCGATGAGCCGCTTCGCGAGCAGATCGAGCTGGCAGGGGCGGCGCTCGGCCGGGCTTTTGTAATTGGCAATGGCTGATGCGGGCGCGGTATCCTGCTGCGATGAATCGCAACGCGTTGCTGGCGACGCTCGGGGTCCTGTTGGTCGTTTGCTGTGCCGCGCCGGCCGAACCGCCCGGCGCGCCATCGTCGCCTCACGCCCCGCCAGCCCTTGCGTTGCCTCCCGCCGAGCCCGCAGCGCCGGCTACCCAGCCCATTTCCCGTGACATGCTTTTACAGATGTATGCCCAGGAGTTGGGCAATCTATGGAAGCCGGAACTTGGCGATCGTCTCTATAAGGCGCATCAGCTTGTGGAGACCTGGTTTGCCGCCGACGGCGACGGCCGGAAAAAAATCCTCGCGGACCTGAAGGGGATCGACGTCGATCCCAACCTCGTCGCGCGCATCACACGTCTGAGAATGAATTGGCAGCCGCTCGCGGGCGGCGGGATCTATTACATCAACGAGCGAATCGGTGCTTTCCCGGTGATCTATTTTCTAGGCCTGCCAAAAGAATATGACCGCACCCGCCCCTGGCCGCTGGTGATCAAGCTGCCAACGGCGCACGCGTTTGTCACCGACCCGCCGCCCGATGGTGCGCAGGTCTCCCAAATCTACACATCCTGGATGAAGGATGAACTGGCAAAGCACCCCGATGCGGTGGTGGTCATGCCGCTGTTGAATCTGGTCGAGCTTTGGGGCCCGAGCTACGGCGGGATGAACAACATCATTCAGCCGATGCAGGATGCCGCCGACCGTGTCAATATCGATCCTGCGCGCATCTACGTCACCGGCCATTCGATGGCGGCGCACGCGACCTGGAACATCGGGCTGATGTACGGCACCTATTTCGCCTCCATTCAGCCGCTGGCGGGCGCGGCCCGGCTCGACTGGCAGCGGCTGCGCCTGATGAATCTGCGTAACACCACGCCAGTGATATGGCATGACGCGGACGACCAATCGATACCCGTCGATGATGCGCGATCGCTCGTGCGCATCCTGAAGACGCGCTTCAAGATTGATGTCGTCTACAATGAAACCAAGGGCGTCGGGCATGTGCCGACCGAAGTAATCTCGCAGTCGATGTACGAACAGATGCGCGCCGTCAAGAGAGATCTTTATCCGAAGGTTGTGTCATTGCAGTCCAATCGCCCCGACACGGTGTTCAACCGTCTCGACTGGGTGCAGGTCTACCAGTTCATGAATCCGGGCGAGAAGAAGCGTCTTTCGTTTCAACATGGCAGCGGAAACATGCAGATGTATCAGAATACCTGCACCGTCAATGCAACGTTGGCCGCTCCAAACCGCATTGAGCTGCAAAGCGACAACGTGGAGTTTCTGCGCATTTATCTCAACGATCAGATGATTGATTTTTACCGCCCGGTGACGGTCATCGTCAATCGCCGTCCACGATTTGAAGGAATGGTGAGCCCGAATCTCGAGGAGATGCTGAAGGACCAGGCGTTTCTTGGCCGCGGCTGGCGCTATTTCACAGGCATCATCGACATCGATCTCGAAGCGTCCGCGCCCGGCACTGGCCCGGCATCCGGGCCGGCAACCCGGCGCAGCGGCGTCATCGAGATCGGCCCGCGCGATGGGGAAACCGAGCCGCACCGCATTGTCATTCCACCGCGATAGCCTTCGCCGGCTACGATCGCCACTGGGCTCGTCGTTCTTCGTAAGCGATATGATGTACGAATGCGCGGTATTGCTTCTCCATCGTCGCGAGATCGACTCCGAGATAATGTTCCAGCATCGGTTTGACCGCAGTGCGGTTCCACGGCAATCCGTTGCGCCGATGTGAACCACTCGGATCGAACACCGTTCCCGAGGCGATGTCGGCGATCAGCTTGTCAAAGGCGGGGCGATACCGGCCATTTTCCCCCTCTCGTAAAAAGCGCGCAAACGCCCAGCTCTGGGCGTAAAACGTGCTGATTTTATCCATCGGCTCACCAACTATGTCACCGGCATGCGTCGAGATCACCTTCTCCAGCGGCCAGAGATCCGAGGCCTCACTTGCCTTGTAGAGCGATTCGGCGCGGCGTGGATTGACCGACAGGTTCCATCGCGGCAACTTTTCCTGCCACAGCATCGACTCGAACATGCAGGCAATGCCCTCGTCTAAAAACGGGGGAAGCCGGCCTTTGAGATACCGCCCCGCAAACTGATGCCAACCCTCGTGCGCAGTGACGGAAAATGTTTCCGATCGGCCGATGTAATAAGCGACGAACCGGTCGCCGATGCAGTATCCGCCCGAGACGATCTGAAGGTAGATCGCGGCATCGTCGCCGGTGTTGGCGCTGGTAAACGCCTGCCACTCGGCGCGCGAGCGAAACAGGTAGCAATCCATCGGCCGGGAACCGGGGAGCCGCCCATCATTTCCCGGCAACGTGGTGTCCGAT
>JBBQCK010000454.1:0-3226 GCA_038318605.1 Tepidisphaerales bacterium
GCGAGAAGGTGATGATTTGCATGATGAGCAGGGGGTTGGCAGGTTATTCCTTGGTGACGGCGATCAAGTCGTACAGGGCGTCGTGTTCGATTGTTCGTTCCAACTTCACGAGTTGCTCGGTCTTCATGTACGAGACGCGAAGGTCGATATCCACATGTTCGTGATTTTCCCCGACGCGGCGAAATTCGGTGTCGCGCACGTCCATGCCCTGTTCGTGTAGCCAGCGCACGATATCGGTCACGCAGTCGGGCCCCCACTTGCGCCGAACCGTCAGCTTGCGATGACGCCGGCGCGGCAGGTTGTCCTCCACCAAGCTCAGAATCCACAGCGCCATGATGACCAACATCGCCGCCATCGCAGAGACCATGTACATACCCAGCCCCGCCGCCAGCCCCAGCGCCGCCACGCACCAGATACCCGCGGCCGTCGTCAGGCCGCGCACGTTTGTGCCGCTCTTGACGATCGCCCCCGCGCCTAGAAATCCGATGCCCGCCATGATGCCATATGACACGCGCGCCGGGTCGATTGTGATGTTGAACTGCTTCGGATCGTGAGGCCAATCCAACTTTGCGAAGTGAATCGAGACCAGCATCGCCAGGCACGAACCCATACAAACCAGCAAGTTTGTTCGAAACCCCGCCTGCCGACCACGAACCTCGCGCTCAAGTCCGATCAAACCCCCCGCCACGGCCGCAAGCACAAGCCTCAGCAATGCCTCCTGTGGCCAGCCGAGGCTCATCGCCCAATGCGCCACTTGCTCGTCAAAGTTCATCATCTCGGTTCCGCAGTGTACCACGCGCGACGAAAAACGATCAACGCGGACGCAACCGCCGGCCGGCCGGCCTGTTCTCGCGTGGCTTGCGATCCTTAAGCAGTCGCTGCGCCTTGGCGCTGTCGGCCAGCTTGAAAACGCCCGTCGTATGCCCGCCAGGCGCGCCGCCGGTCACATAGGCATAATTAATGTTGATGTGATTCTCGCCGAACAACGTCGCCACATCGCCCAATGCGCCCGGCCGGTTCGACAATTCGACGATCAAAACATCGGTTTCCGTCGTCGGCAGGTTGAGCTTTCTCAGCACCTCGCGCGCGACCTCGGCTGCGTCGGTTACGAAGCGCAACACACCGTGTTCCTGTGAATCGACCAGCGTCATCGCCATCAAATTGACCTTCGCTGCCCCAAGGGCGCTGGTCACTTGCGCCAATATCCCCGGCTTGTTGACTAGAAACACGCTGAACTGTGGCATGAGACGCGGCGGCGACATTGTGCACGTTCTTTCTGCCGGATCGATTTTGCCGATGGGCCAACACTTCAACCGCGTTCCATGGTGCGCGCGGCTTCCTTCTGTGTCGGCTTGACCGTGAAAATCAGATCCAGGCGGGTGATTTTCATCAATTCCTGCAATCGCGGGCCGACGCCACAGAGCACCAGTTTGCTCTTTTTCAGCGCCGTCAGCTTCTTGTGCATGTTCAGCAGTATGCCGATCGCCTGGCTCGAAAGATATTGCACTTTCTCGAAATCCATGATGATCCGACGGCGATCCTGCTCATCGATCAGTTTGTAAAGATCCACCGCCAGCGACTCCAGCTCGATGCGATCCATCAGGCTCGAAGTCGTGAATTCGACCACCGCGATCTCGCCCAGGTTATGAAGATTGAAATGGCTCATGCAGTATGCCGCATCCTAACCGCATTCACCCTTTACTGGCGAGTCGCGTTGGGCGCTATTTCCGCTTCCGGCCGCCGCGCGGCTCATCGCCCAGCGCCAGCTTCAGCACCTCGTCCACATTCGAAACGAAATGAAACTTCAGCGCCTTGCGCACTTCGTCCGGTACATCAGGCAAATCCTTCTCGTTTCGCTTCGGGGCGGCGACCACCTTGATGCCAGCGCGCATCGCCGCAAGAGTCTTTTCTTTCAATCCGCCGATCGGCAACACCAGCCCGCGCAGCGTGATCTCGCCCGTCATCGCCAGATCGTGCCGAACGGGCCGATCCAGAAACAAACTTGCCAGCGCCGTGAACATCGCCACGCCCGCGCTGGGTCCGTCCTTTGGAACAGCGCCGGCCGGCACATGCAGATGCACGTCCGACTCGGCCAGCATTTTCGGATCGATTTTCAGACGTTCGGCGCGCGATCGAATCAGGCTGAAAGCCGCCGTTGCGGATTCACGCATCACCTCGCCGATCTGGCCCGTCAGAGTGATCGCGCCCTTGCCCGGCATGCGCGTCGCTTCGATGAATAAAATCTCGCCGCCAAATGGCGTATATGCCATGCCCGTCGCCACGCCCGGCACGCTCGTGCGCGCGGCAAGCTCCGGCTCAAACTTTCTCGGCCCGAGGATTCGCGAAACATCGTCCCGGCCGATGACTGATCTTTCGGTCTTTCCTCGTACCACGTCCGCCGCGACCGCCCGCGACAGCGATCCGATATTACGCTCAAGGTTACGCACGCCTGCCTCGCGCGTGTAACCCTCGATGATCATCCGCAGTGATTCATCCTTGATTTTCGCCTGTTTAATCGTCAGCCCATTGGCGTCGAGCTGACGCGGCACGAGATAGGTTTTTGCGATACTCAATTTGTCGGCGTCGGTGTAGCCGGGAATGTCGATCACCTCCATGCGATCGCGAAGCGGGCCGGGTACGGTATCCATTGTGTTCGCGGTCGCGATGAACAGCACCCGCGACAGATCGAACGGCACATCGAGATAATGATCTGTAAAAGTGTGATTCTGTGCCGGGTCGAGAACCTCGAGCATGGCGCTAGCGGGGTCGCCGCGAAAGTCGCTGCTCATCTTGTCGATTTCATCGAGCATCATCACCGGATTGCGCGTGCCGGCCTTGCGGATTTCGGCAATAAGCCGTCCGGGCATTGATCCAATATAGGTGCGGCGGTGGCCGCGAATATCCGCCTCATCGCGCACGCCGCCCAGCGCCACGCGGATGAATCGCCGCCCCATCGCCTCGGCGATGCTCTTTCCCAGACTCGTCTTTCCCACACCCGGTGGCCCGACGAAGCAAAGAATCGCGCCACCCCCATCCGGCTTGAGCTTGCGCACCGCCAGATATTCGACGATGCGCCGTTTGACCTTATCCAGATCAAAATGATCGCGATCGAGGATTCGCCGTGCATCATCGAGGTCGAGCTTGTCCTCCGTCGCGGTCTGCCACGGCAATTCGCTGATGATCTGTAGCCAGGTGCGGATCACCCCATATTCCGGACTGGCGCTCG
>JBBQCK010000455.1:0-3216 GCA_038318605.1 Tepidisphaerales bacterium
AACCCCTGCGGTGGCAGGTAACGACGCCGAAAGCCGCGAGGCCAAGCGCATCAAGGCAATTCGCGACTACACCACCTGGCAATTTGGCCAGGCGATGGCCGATGCCGACAAGGCAATTTCCGGCCGCGACTGGAATCGCGGCCAAGTTGAAATCGATCGGGCCCGCACGCTTCGCAACATCAATGCCGGCTATTTCAACGGCGATGAGCTTGAGGGATTCAACCGGCGCATTGCCGATTCACAGGCGAGACTTGAAACGGCTCGCGCGGAGGCCCAATCGAATGACGCCCAGGCTGCGGCGACGGCCGAGCAGGAACAAGAGCGCCTGCGTCGCGACCAGATCGAAAAAGAACGCCGCGATACGGTTTCCAACCTTGTCAAGGAAGCGCAGGAATTAGTCTACAACGGCCGCTACCACGAAGCCCTTGGCGAGATCCGCGAAATCCGCCGGCTCGATCCGACAAACGATTACGCCAACGGGGTGCTACCGCTTCTGACTGACCGTGCAAACCTGAAGCAGCAGGCGCAATATCGCGATGACTTCAACCACGAACTGACCAAGAGCCTCAATCAGGCCGAAGAGAAGAAGATTCCATACGATGACATTCTGCGGTATCCGGAAGACTGGCCGGAAATCAGCCGCCGGCGCGACGAGGAAGTACGCAGCGAGCGCCGTGAAAGCTCGACCGACCAGGCCGTGGTGGCGATTCTCGATCGGCCGCTTCCGGAGCTTAAATTCGCGGATGTGAAGTTTGAAGATGTCGTCGATTTCATGCGCGACGTCTCGGGCGCGAACATTTTCGTGAACTGGAACGCGCTTCACGCCGCCGGCATCGAGCGCGATGTGGCGGTAACGGCCCGGCTTCGTAACGTCAAGTTTTCCAAGGCGCTGAACACGGTGCTGGCGGAAGTGGGCGGCACGCAGGCCCGCCTGACGTTCAACGTCGATGAAGGCGTCATCACCATCTCGACTGCCGAAGACCTGAACAAGAACACAGTGACGCGGGTGTATGATATTCGCGACCTGATTGTTGCGCAGACGGATTTTGAATCGACGACGTCGTTTAACCTGTCGAACAACAACGGCAGCGGCAATAATAATAGTGGCGGTAGCGGCAGCGGCGGATTTAGCGGCGGAGGCAGCGGCCGTAACAACAATAGCGGCAACAACAATAGCAACAGGGGTGGCGGAAATAGCAACAATGGCGGCGGCGGCGGTGGAGGTAGTGGCAGCAGCGTCGGTACCGGTGCCGCCAACGAGACCGGCCGCACAACCGAAGACCTCAAGAAGGACATCGTCAAGCTGATTCAGGACACGGTCGCGGCCGATTCCTGGCGAGAATCCGGCGGCACTGTCGGCGCCATCCGCGAATTGAACGGTAGCCTGATCGTCACGCAGACGAGCGAGAACCATCGCCAGGTGCAGGGCCTGCTGGACCAGCTTCGCGAGCAGCGGGCAATTCAGGTAACGGTCGAGACGCGCTTCCTGACTGTTCAACGCAACTTCCTTGAAGACGTCGGCCTCGACTTGGACTTCTTCTTCAACATTAAGAATCCGAATAATTTCAGCCCGATTCAGGTGACTCAGAACTCGATTGGATTCACCGGCAGCCCGACGAACTCGGTGCCGGGTAGCATCGGCGGCCTGACGACGGCCGCCCCTTCGCTGACGCTGGGCGGGCCGCTGGGCGGGCCGGGCACGTTCCTCGACGCTTTCCAGGTGAACTTCCTGCTGCGAGCAACGCAGGCGCAAAGCACCAGCACGCTGGTGACCGCGCCGCGCGTCACCCTCTTCAACGGCCAGCGCGCTTATGTGCTGGTGGCGACGCAGCAGGCGTATGTGAGCGACCTGAATCCGGTCGTGGCCCAGGGCTCAACCTCGTTCGATCCGACCATTGACACCGTGCAGAGCGGCGCGCTGCTCGACGTGCAGGCGACCGTCTCCGCCGATCGCAAGTACGTCACGCTCACGCTCCGGCCGCAGCTTTCAACACTCGTGGCGTTCTTCACGTTCCAGTTTCAGGGTGGCGGTAATGCCGCCACGCAGCCGGTCGGCGGCGGTGGAACTGTCGTCATCGATCCGAACCAGAATGCGTCTACTCCCTCCGGCTTCATCCAGCAGCCTCAGATTCAGATCACCGAGGTGCGCACCACGGTCAACGTCCCGGACGGCGGAACGCTGCTTCTGGGCGGCCAGACCATCGCTGGAGAAACCGAACGCGAGCAGGGCGTGCCGGTGTTGTCGAAGATTCCGTTCCTCAAGCGATTCTTCACCAATCGGTCCTATGCAAAGGATGAACAGATCCTTCTGATCCTGGTGAAGCCGACGATCATCATCCAGCGTGAAGTGGAACAGAAGAACTTCCCCGATCTGGCCAACACGACTTCGCGATAATTTTCGCGCGTCGGCAATGCATATGCGATTCGCGGGCTCCGGACCATCCGGAGCCCGCTTTGCTTTGATGGCGCGGCGCGCATCGTGGCTGGTGCATGTCAGTCATTTTTGACCGGCGGCGCGCGGAGGATTACAGTTACGAACGTTCAAACCGTGCGCCGGCGCTGGCCGCCGGACTTCAGGAGGATGCATGACTTCCCGCGACGTGCTCACGCTCTGCAAGCAAAAACAGGTTCAAATTGTTGATCTGCGTTTCATGGATTTTCCCGGACTGTGGCAACACACATCTGTTCCGCTGGCGGAACTGACGCCGGCATCTTTCGAGCATGGATTTGGTTTTGACGGTTCGTCGATTCGCGGCTGGCAGGCGATCAACGAAAGCGACATGCTGCTGGTGCCGGTGCCCGAAACCGCAAAGCTCGATCCCTTTTTGCAGCACACGACACTCTCGATCATCTGCGACGTGCGCGATCCGATCACCAAGAAGGAATACAGCCGAGACCCAAGGTCAATCGCCCGCAAGGCCGAGGCGTATCTAAAGAAGTCGAAGATCGCCGACCGCGCGATGTTCGGCCCGGAGCTGGAGTTCTTCATCTTCGACTACGCCTGGTACGACCAGGGGATTAACTACGCCAAGTACCATGTCGGCAGCCGCGAAGGCGTCTGGACGCGCGGCGACGAAGAGACCACGAACACCGGCTACAAGCTTCGGCTGAAAGAAGGGTATTTTCCCTGTCCGCCGATGGATTCGATGCACAACATTCGCTCCGAGATGGTCACCGAGCTGATCAAGCTCGGCATCCCAGTGGAAGCTCATCACC
>JBBQCK010000456.1:0-3213 GCA_038318605.1 Tepidisphaerales bacterium
CATCTCCGAAATGAGCTGGACCAAGCGCATCAACCATCCCAGCGAAGTTGTTGCGCAGGGCCAGAAGGTCCACGTGAAGGTCCTGGAGATCAACAAGGACAAGCAGGAAATCTCCCTCGGGATGAAGCAGGTCGAGGAGAATCCATGGGAGCGCGTCGCCGAGAAGTATCCGCCGGGATCTGTGGTCAAGGGCAAGGTTCGCAACATCGCCAACTACGGCGCGTTCGTCGAGATCGAGGAAGGGATCGACGGTTTGCTGCACGTCAGCGATCTCTCGTGGACGAAAAAGGTTTCGCATCCGAGCGAAGTGTTGAAGAAGGCGGAGGAAATCCAGGCGGTCGTGCTGTCGGTGGACCAGGAAAAACAGCGCATCGCGCTCGGGCTTAAGCAGCTTCAGGAAGATCCGTGGGTCAACGTGATCCCGATGAACTATCGCCCGGGCATGGTCGTCAAGGGCCACGTCACGAAGATCGCCAACTTCGGCGTGTTCGTGGAGCTTGAGCCAGGGCTGGAAGGGCTGCTGCACATCAGCGAAATCTCGGATCAGAAAATAGAGAAGCCCGAGGATCAGCTCAAGGTCGGCCAGGAACTGGACGTCAAGATTTTGCGGGTCGATTCAGATGACCGAAAGATCGGCCTGTCCCTCAAGCGTGCGCTTTGGGCGCAGGAAGAGGAAAAGAAGGAAGAGCAGCGCGCCGAGCGTTCCAAGTCCAAGGGCCTGCGCGGCGGGCTCGAAGGCGGCGCATTCGGCGAAGGCCTCGGCGGCCTGAAGATCACCGACGAGGCTGGCGACGAGGCTGGCGACGACGACCCGGCCGACGGCGATGCCGAGCAGGAAGTGACCGAAGACGCGGAATAGCTGTGGCTTTTCTGCGATGATCGGCCCGTGGCGTCCAATTCGGTAACGGCAGGTCATAGCCTGTTGATCCCGATTTGGCGCGACGTGCCACGGATCCAAACCACCATGCCACGATGCGAGACCGGTCCTGACGGGCCGGTCTCGCTCGCGTTATTGGCCGCACGATCGGCCCTTTCGCCGACCGTCCACCGCGACATTGCCAATCCAGATTTGCCGCGAACCCGGCGTTCATACCGCCGTAACACTCTCAGGCACAAATAAACCCAACTCGGTGCCACCGAATGCGGTTTCTCCTGTCTGCTTCGGGCATTCGGTTCAGTAGCCCAACAAAGTACCCCCTTCGCCGTGCCGATAGTCACCGGGCAGGCAGGATTGTTTTTCTGCCTGCTCCCAATCCGCGGCACGCGCGGCGAATGGAAATTACGTGAGGCCGCCACTGGCGCCCTCCTCGACCAAAGTAGCGGTTTTCCGCTGTCGCGGCTGCCGTCCCTCAACGGGCGGCGGCGGACGTGAGAAATAGTGGAAGGCGATCTATGGCGTCAGCCGCCGTTCAATCCGGGCTGCAGCTTTATCTGCGGCAGATCAACGACTCCAAGCTGCTCACCGCGGACGAGGAGAAGAGCCTGGCGTGGAGGATCATCAACGACAATGATCCGGCCGCCCGCGAGCGCATGGTGCGGTCCAATCTGCGGCTGGTCGTCAACATTGCCAAACATTACGTCAATCGCGGCCTGCAGCTTCCGGACCTCATCGAAGAGGGAAACATCGGCCTGCTCAAGGCAGTTGAAGGATTCGATCCGAACGCGGGCTGTCGGTTTTCAACCTACGCGTCCTGGTGGATCAAACAGGCGATCAAGCGGTCACTCATCAACGCCGTGCAACCGATTCATATTCCGGCCTACATGGTCGAGATGATGAGCAAGCTCAAGCAGGCCACGCGCATACTTGAGGAGGAACTCGGCCGCCAGCCCAGCATCGACGAGCTGAGCCAATTCATGAAATTGCCGGCCAAGAAGCTGCACATCATCCGCAAGGCCGTAAAGGCCGTGAACACGCCTACGCAGAGCGGCAGCGCCGATGGCGAACTGACAATCAATGACATCGTTCCGGATTCGCACAATCCGACGCCGGACGAGGAAGTCTCCAATACTGACGATCTCCGACATCTCCAGAAACTGCTCGGCGGTATTGGCGACCGCGAAGCGACAATTCTGCGCCTGCGCTATGGCCTTGGCGGCGAGGAGCCGATGACGCTGAAGGAAATTGGCGAGCGCATCGGCCTGACGCGCGAGCGCGTGCGGCAGATCGAACACGAAACCCTGCGCCGCCTGCACGATTCGATGATGCCCAAAATAACGCACGCCGCATGATCCGGAGCGTTTCAATCGACACCCCGCGGCGGGTACGATTGCGGTATGATCGACCCAGCAGAGCACGTCAAATCCCTGATCCGCGATATCGCGGATTTTCCAAAGGCTGGCATTCTTTTTCGGGACATTACCCCATTGCTGACAGACCCTTCGGGTCTGGCGCTTTCCATTGAACTGCTTGCGAATCCATTTCGCGGGAAACACATCGACCTCGTGATTGGCGCCGAGAGCCGGGGATTCATTTTTGGAACCGCGGTGGCGTGCTGCCTGTCGGCCGGTTTTGGGCTGGTTCGCAAGCCCGGAAAGTTACCCGGCGATTGCGTTTCCATGAGCTACGATCTTGAATACGGGAAGGATTCGCTGCAGATGCACGCCGACGGCATCAGGCCGGGCCAGCGCGTATTGATCTGCGACGACGTTCTGGCCACGGGCGGCACCATGCGCGCCATGTGCGATATCGTCAAAAAACTGGGCGGAGAAATCGCAGGCGTCGCGGTACTGATCGAACTTTCCGCGCTCGGCGGGCGACGGCAGATCGCGCCGATCGACGTGCATTCCGTCGTACGATACGCATGAGCGCGCCCACGCCTCCAATTTATCTTTACAATTTTTTCTGCGTGCAAATCCAGTGATTTGCCGTGCCGGCGGTGGCCGGCCCGAGAGGCTGCGCCTATACTCGCGCTCGCATCTTCACCCAAGGTATTCATGGATTTGTTGTCGTCATATCAGCGCTGGGCACATTCTCGTTCGTTAGGACTGATCAATCGGATACTAATCTGGATCGTCATGTGGGCAACCGTGCTCGTGCCGTTTCTGGCGCTGGGCATTGCGGGAACCTGGATGCTGCATTCGCGCCTTGGGTGGGTCGATCTGATTGCGTTTGCGGTTTTTTATCTCATCGCCGGTTTTGGTGTGACAGTTGGGTATCACCGGCTGCTGACGCACAAAGCTTTTGAGGCGAGTGCGCCGGTGCGATTTCTTCTC
>JBBQCK010000457.1:0-3204 GCA_038318605.1 Tepidisphaerales bacterium
CGCAGGCACATTCGTGCCGGCCGGTGGGGTTTCGCGGGCAATGGGCAGTTCGACCATCGCGATGCGAGAATTGAGAGTTGGTATGGCAACAGCGGCGGTTTCGCCGATTTGAAGTGCTGAAAGCGGATTCCATGCAACAGAGACGTTGCGCCGCCCGATCATCTCGAGAAATATCCAAATCGCCCGAGCACTGGCCAAGAAACCGGAATTGGCAATCAGCACCCGCATCCCAAGGCCATCGGCCTGGTCAGCGAGCGGGGTAAGCCATTGGCAGAATTGTGCGCTGGCGTGCCCTGAACTGCCTCCACCCAGCCACGCGGCACCGTCCATGCGCACCATAGTTTTCTGGCCGAGCGTTTCGGCGGCGTGCAGCGCGCGTTCGACTCGTTGAGCGGCGCGTCGATCACCCTGGTTGGATTCTCCGACGGCTATAGCCACGCGCACCGAGCAGCAGCGGATATCGGCCGTTTCCAGGGCCTCACGCCACGCCTCTGCGGGCCGACCGAGCAGTTCATCGCTTTGCGCGCCCGCGACCAGCTCGATACCTGAAAACCCGAGCCGGGCGGCCCGCGCGACCGCTTCTGTGACATTGGTTTGGCCGGATGGCACGCTGAGCGAATAGTCGATCATTCGGACGCTGTCATAAGCGGCGATTTCTGCAAGTCAAAGCGTCGCGCCCACGGGAACGGCAATTCAGCGAAAATATGAGGCGGAACGGCCGTTGCGCCGCCCGGACTCGCGATGGCTTTGGCGAAGCCTGAAATGTCCCACGGGAATTTTCTTGACGTGGGCGGCATGTGTGCGATATTCTTGCTTGTCGTTCGGATCATTGTTCACATCTCGAACGTTTGTTGATCACATCGCCTCGACATGACGGACTGACAATTGAATATGGGCATCGAGACGCACGCCCCAGCGAAATTGAATTTGTTTCTACGCGTTGGTGCGCTCGGCGCTGATGGTTTTCATCCAGTTGTTTCATGGATGTGTACCATCGGGTTCTTTGACACTTTGTCCCTTGGCAAATGCGCAGTAACTGATGCGCAATCGCCGCATTATGCGGATTCATCGCAATCCGAAACTCCGGTTGTGGTCGGCGACACGCCGGCGAGGCGAACCCTCGTGGGTGGGGGCTCGCCCGTCGATGCCGATGTTCTGGATCAACTGTTTGTACTGAGCTGTGATTCGCCAGATCTGGCGGTCGATCGCAGTAACCTGGTTGTCAAGGCGGCGCACCGACTGCTGCTGGAGGCAAATGCAGACCTGCGGCGCGGAATTGAGCCGGCCGTTGCGAGATTGCAAAAGCGTATCCCGGCCGGTGCAGGCTTGGGCGGCGGCAGTTCGGATGCGGCTGCCGCGTTGGTGGCGCTCAACGAATTTTGGCGGCTCGAGCTCTCGCCGCAAAAATTGCATGCACTTGCGGGCGAATTAGGTAGCGATGTGCCATTCTTTCTGCATGGCGCTTCGGCGATCTGTATGGGCCGTGGAGAGATCATCACCCCGGTTAGTCCGCCTGCCCGGGCGCGTTTCGCGGTTGTGATGCTGCCGCCGATACATGTCTCAACGCCTGCCGTCTATCGTCAATTCGATTGTGATACCAATGCGGAGGAACGTCGGTGTGGCAAAACGTCTCAGCCTGAGCGGCCGTCAGGAGCGGTCGCATATGATCTGCCCGACCGCACGGCAATGCAGGAAGTCGAGGCATGGGCATCAATGGGTGCAACTGACCTGCTCCCGCGGCTCGTAAACGATCTGGAGCCTGCGGCTTTTGAAATTTCGCCCCGTGTCGGCGTGTTACGCGAGGCGGCGGAATCGCTTTTGGGCCGGCCGGTTCGCATGAGTGGCAGCGGAAGCAGCCTTTTTACGCTGTACGAAGATCAATTGCATAGTTCCGAGGCAGCCGAAACCATCGTGAATGCGCTGCAAATTCCCGCTCATGCCGTGGCGCTAGCGCCAATGCGGTTTATGCAACATTCATGATTGCGCGGCACGCAGGTTGTTATGCAAACCATGTGGCAAGGTGTTTTTTGCAACAAGTTCATCGTATGCAGGTAATGATGTTTGTCATTTGGGACAATAATAATTGGGCCGGGGCGTTAAACGCTCGAATGGCTGATTTGCTGAAGATTGGGCAATCGCGCGCGGTGAAATGTGCCGCGGCTTGAATGCCCGGAATGAAACACGTCCGAAGCCGGGGTGCTGATATTTTGATTCGCCGCTGTGCGGCGGAGCCACGTCTGCGGAAGTGTTTAATTCGTTTTGATTGATGGCCCGGCTGGGCCGAAATTTCGCTTCGCCACAGCCTGTTATGTGCGTGGCAATCGGCGGACGTAGATCAGTTGAAAATGCTGGCGTTGATGGATCAGCGCTGCTGATATTCGGATATCCCGCTTTGGCCGCCCAAATCACATCTGCGGCTGGAGATGGATCAACAGGAACGACTGCGATTGGTTTTTACTGGAGAAGGGGCCTCACCATGAACCTCACCGAAGTTCGCGTCAAACTCTGCGATGCACAGGCCGGAAGGCTCAAGGCATTTTGTTCCCTGACATTCGATCATGCGTTCGTCGTGCGCGATGTAAAAATCATCGACGGACACGACGGCCTTTTTCTGGCAATGCCTTCCCGCAAGTTGTGCGATCATTGCGAGCAGTGTGGCGAGAAGAATCATCTGCGCGCCCGCTATTGCAACAACTGTGGCACGGCGCTTGATGAAAATCGCTACATGCGGAACCAGGACGGCGGACTTTCTCATAGCGGACATCAGCAAAATGGCCGACATCAGAACGGCCACTACAGCGGGAATGGAAACGGCCACGCGAATGGAAATGGCAACGGCCATCATCTAAACGGCGCGCACACCCGCGTGAAGTTGCACGCGGACATCGCCCATCCGATCAACGCGGGTACGCGCGTTGAGATCGAGCAGCGCGTCGTCAGGGCCTATTGGGCCGAGGTCGAGAAATCGAAACTGCCCGGCTATGTGGCGCCGAATCTTGACGGAGAGGATTACGACGTATTTGACATCGCAGCGGTGGATTCCGGGCCGGGGTCGGCGGTGCGCGATGCGATGCGCCAGCCCGCTGGCCGGGAGTCGCAGGCCGAACCGCTTCGAGAGCTTGGCCAGCACGTTGAGCGGAGTGATCGCGGTGCGCTGCGGGATCGGCGCGCCATTCATAACGGCAACGACTCGCGATTTCGCCT
>JBBQCK010000458.1:0-3188 GCA_038318605.1 Tepidisphaerales bacterium
ACATCACATATCCCAGCCCAAAATGATCGACTCGTTGAAGAAACTGCGCCAGCGCCATCAACCCGATCGGCACGAACCATTCGTGACGGAAAAATGAGCGCGAACCCAATACCTCAGGGCTGCGGGGCGCCACCCACGACGGCAGCGAATCCGACAACGCCAGCGTTCTGAAATTCTCACTCTGTGCCAGAAACTGGTTCCAAAGCAGCGGTGTCACTCCATGCACCACGCTGGCGCCGGCCATGTAATAAAGAACGTAAATCTCGGGCCGGCGCAGCACCGTAAATGACCGCCGCGCCACCTCAATGAACAGAATGATCGTCACCCACTGCGACGCCGATCCGATGTCGCTGCCCAGGATCAGATTCATGTAGATTGACGCCGGCGTCATGATCAGGCCGACGAACAACCCACCCAGCATCGCCTTGATGCCAAAGCCATCCTCCCAACTGTCCGGAGCGGGCATCAGGTCGCGAAATTCTTTTAGCTCGCGGTCTTCTTTCATTGTCGATCTGCTTCAGTTGAAACCCTCGTCCTGCAATCCTTCGCCGCGTCAATCACCCATGCCGGCTGCTCCTCATACCAATCGCAAATCCTCGCCCGCCTGCGTCGCAACAACCTGGTCCAAAGGCTTGTCGAGCATCTGTCGCGATCGCTCGACATACTGCAGCATTCGATCCGGCGACAGTGATCGCCACTGCAAAAACTGCTTCCGCAGTTCCGTCAGAAATGTGCGATTCATACGGTACCACGAACCATCATCTCCGCTCATGCGCTGCAAAATTACCTGCACCTCATAAATGTCCTCAAACTGTCCCGGATGTACCAGCAGCATCAGATGCTGGCGCACGCCAAGATCAAAAGGCGTCAGCCAGATCATCGCTTTCAATCCGCGGCTCGAACGCCCGACGTCATCCACGAATGTAAAGAACTCCGTCGGCCCAGACGAAAACTTCCCGATCGATCCCTCCTGATGCGCCTCGAAGTATTCCGCCAGATACGCCAGCACCCCGTCGGCCGCCGTCTTGTTGATCGTGAACGGCAACTGGGCATGAATCTCGTCACCCTTCGGCAGCGGCACCTTCCAGGTCCGGTCGATGCTCGGCGCCGCGATTTTGCTGGCCAGCCGCGCTGGAACAAGCGCCGACAACAGCACGATCACCAAAATCAACCCCATCGTCATCATGGCGCTGGTACCGGAATAATTCAGCGTCACCGAGCCCAGCCACCCCAGCGACAACATCGCCCGACCAACCCCCTGCCCGATCACATATCCAAACACCGTGCCAATCAGCCCATAGGTCAGCGCTTCAGCCAGAAAAAGCGCCCCCACATGCAGCGGCGCCAGCCCAAGCGACGTGTAAACGTGAATCTCCCGACGCCGTTCGGCGATCGATCCCATCATCGTGTTGAAGATGATCAACCCCGCAATCGCCAGCGGTATCGCAACCTGCTTGCCGCCGCTCACCGACGAAAGATTCGAGGCCGCCACCATTCGAACCCCGTCCTCATCTCCCGCGAACAGCGCGATCGCATATCGCTTGCTCAATTCATCCGCCAGCTTGCGAACATCCGGCGTCCCGGCCGCCTTGATCGCCAGCGACCGCAGAGTGCTGTTGGGCAACTGACGCGACACCTCCGCCGGCACGATCGCAATATTCCGGCTCGAAAGGTGGTCGTATACATTGGCCAGTTCCGAAGCGGTGTCACTGCCATCGAGCGTCAGACTTTCAACGGCGTTGTCGCTGAGCTTGGCGCCGCCGGCGTCCATGGCTGTCGCCTTGTAATCCAGGGGGGTAATTTCATCCCCCGCCAGCGTGCGAACGCGCTCGTCAAACTCCGTCGCGCGATAGATGCCCGCCACTTCCAGCTCGATGCCGGCGATGCGCACATGGTCGTTCCACTGCCCAAGCGCATCCATCGCTTTAATCAGATTGTCGCGGGCGGCGCTTTCGCTCTCCGGCAGCGCCGCCGCCGCCGCCGCAATCGCCCGTCGATCCGCGTCCCGCAACACACCCTTCGATCGTAGCGCCTTATCGCCCGCATCAAACGAAACCCGCCCCGCCACCGCCTCGGGAAACGCGAATCCGCCCGGCAGGGCATCCAGCTTCTCACTGGCAACCCCGTCCCGCTCGATGACGCGCAATTGCGCCGCCACCTCGTCCGGCAGATAGATGATGCGCTGTTCGCCCCGCTCGAGGCGATCGAAAGCGCCCGGCGCCATCGTCTCGGCAATCGGCGACAACCGCGATTCACCCGGCGTCAGTCCGAGCAGTCCATTGACCGGCGCGATCCGCGGCTTCTCGTCGCCCCCCTTGGCACCCCCTTTGGCGCCCTTGCCGCCTTTTGATCCTTTTCCGCCCGCGATCGCCGGTGGAGGCATCGTTGCGGGCCGCGAATCCGCCATTGTCGCCGGCACCGTTGCCGGCAACGTTGCTGCCACCATCGCCGGCCCAGTCGCCGGCTGAGTCGTCTGCGATGTCGTCGCCAGCGCGTGCCCGGCCGATGCCTTTGTCGTCGCCGACCCCCCACCCGGCGCCGTGCGCCGTGGGCTGGTCGCCACAATATGCACGTATTCGTTCGCGTCCCCCGCGTTGATGTTCCAGGTACGCTCGACAATCTGCCCGGCGCCGTTGTCACGATCGATGAAACCCGGCGCGGAAATAACCGCGCGGATGTTCTCCACGGCAATCGCCGGCAACGGCCTGAAACCCCGCTGCCGCAGCATCACGCCGTCATAGGTCTTCACGCTGCCGGCTGGCAGCGATGTTGTGCCAACGAGCTGGCTCGAACTCGTAAAACAGAGCACCGCAAAGGTAATCAGAACAACCGTCGTCGCCGTCAGCGCCGTGCGGAACTTGCGCTTTCGCATGTTGGCGATGCCCAGCAGCACCGCGCTCATCAATACGCTCGCCCGGGCAAAACTCGTCACCATCGCCGTGCCGCGCCCGCTGCGGATGCGCTTCAATTCCGTGTCAAACTTTTGATAAACAACCGACGTCACCACCAGCGACATGAAGATGATGCCAAACGCCAGAATGATAATCAGCGGGCTCGAGCTGATCTTAAACGCCGGATGAAAGCTCCAGAGCGCCGCCGTCATGATCGCAAAGATCAACGCCGTCCAGCCGATCTGCTTGTATACATTCGGTGAGCCGACGAGCAGCCGTTCCATGCAGAACGAAAAC
>JBBQCK010000459.1:0-3185 GCA_038318605.1 Tepidisphaerales bacterium
GCATCGACGCCGCTGCCAGCGGCGCAGTTGCCCGTTTGTCCCTTTATCGCGGCGCACGGAATGCGCTCAAGGCCGCCGCCAAAAACCTGAAGCAGGCCGGAAATTTCCGCGCGATCGTAACTCGCAATGCCCAGTCCATGCGGCACGAGCAGATCGACCGCGGCCGGCGGAACGCTGGCATCGCGCAGGGCACTGAGAATTGCGCGCGCATAAGAATCTCCTGAAGGATCGGGCGCAGTCAGACTGTGGGTGTCCTGGCTGGCGCCGAAGCCGGCGATTTCGGCATATAGAGTTGCCTTGCGGGCGATCGCCTGCTCGCGTTCTTCGAGGATCAGCAGGCCGCCGCCTTCGCCGGGCGCGGTGCCGTCGGCGATTTGATCGAATGGTTTGACGGCGTCCTGCGGCTGGTCGTTGCGGCGGGTGAGATGGCTGTTCATTGTTAGCCGCAGCAGACTGAGCGGATTGATCTTGCTTTCGGCGCCGCCGCAGATTGCCAGATCTGCCGCCCCGCGCTGGATGGTGCGAAACGCCTCGCCAATCGCCAGATGCGACGATGCATCCGAACAGGTGATCGTGTTGCTGGGGCCTTTTAACGCGTGAATAATCGTCACGTGGCAGGCGAGCATGTTGGGGAGATATTTCAGCAGCCAGAGCGGCGTAAGCTGGTTCATGCCCTCGCGGCCCCACTTGGTCATATTCAGTCGGGGCGTGGCGCCGGCCGGGCCGTCGGCACGGGCGACATACATGGCGGCGCTGAGCTCGGTCAGGTCGGTGCTGATCAATCCCGCGCCGATGTTGCAGCCGAATCGGCGGGAATCGAACGTTGGCTTATCGGAATGCGCCCGCGATTGCAGGCCGGCGCTTTTGAAGGCATCGTCGGCGGCGATCACCGCAAGTTCGATGTCGCGGGCCATCACCTTTGTGAACTTGCGATGCTGTTTTGGAACGAATTCGCTGATTTTGTATGGCGGAACTTCCCCGGCGATATGACACGGAAAGCCGGTCGGATCAAATGCCCTGATCGTATTAAGCCCGCTGCGGCCGGCGAGCAATCCCTGCCAGAACACATCCGCCCCAATACCGAGCGCGGACACCACACCAACACCAGTCACGACAACTCTTCGCATTCGGGGAGGAATTGTAGCGGCCATGGCACAGGCGGGCGAGGGGCTGCAGCTTCAACGCATATGGCGATGTGTGGAAGGCGTTATTTTTGCGATCTTGTGGGTTGTGCGCAGTCGTCATTCGGGACGGAAATGGCGGCCGGGATTTGTTTGCTCAGCGATTGCCAAAAAGTCTGGTGAGAAGGTCATCCCTGCCAATCTCAAAATGTTCGGCAACCTCGGAAAGTATTGCCGCAAGCGTACCGATCCGTAAAGGATCGTGGCGTGGAATTGTGATGTGGTGCTCGCCGTGTCGGGTGGTCGTCAGCCGCATATGGGAGCCTCTTTGCCGCGTTTGTTCGTATCCCAGATTGATCAGCGCCGCGGCAAGGTCGTCGCCGGAGATGTTTCGTGGCAGTCTCATGCGGCGATGACTTCCTCCCGCACCAGGTGAAGGCGGATCAGGCGCGGTCCGCAACCTGCATCAAAGTGACATTCAACAGCCTCCCGCACCGCCGATCGCAGCGCGGTGATGTCGTCTGCTTCAGTGATGATCGAATGACCGAGCGCGCGAGCGACCAAGCCTCCCTCGGCCGCTTCCTCGACTAAAAATATGATCTCATTCATCTGCTGCCTTGCATTGGAGAACGCGCGACTACTGGAATTATAGTCGCTCAACGGCGACGGGAAAGTCGGCCAGGTCGACGGCGGCCCGCGACGAGCGAAAGGAACCGGGCACGTTTCAGGTTTTCTCGTTCGTGGGCCGGCCTTCCTGACTCTGCTCTGCCGTACGGTTCGCACTTCGGATTTGAGGCTTCGCGCTCCGCTATCCTAATAATCCCGCCGACAGAAGAGCCATGCCGCCAGTGTCAGGCAGACGGCCTCGAAGGCGAGCGATGTGCCGACGATCCAGCCTAATGATCGGGTGCGCAGGGTTGCCACCAACTCCTCGGCGGGATTGTCTTCGCCTTGCAGACGCGCCCGCCGGCGCTGGCCGGGCGGGTGCATTACAGCAACTTCATCTTCCGGTGAAAGCAGTTCGCGGTCGAGAAGATTTGCGGTTTCGGTGGTCTTGGGAAGCACGGATCGAAAGTTATAGAGCAGTCGATGCCACCAGCCGACGGAATTTGCCTGGGCGCGGGCGGAGGTGCGTTGTTCGAGCAGTTGATCGCGGCCCTGTGTGGATCGAAGCGTGGATCGAAGCGGATTCAATTGCTGCCATACCGACGGGCCGGAAGCGGGCGAAGTGGTAGCGCCGCTGGCAGATTTCGCCCGCTGATCCAGAGCACGAAGCTCGGCGTCGGCGCGATCGGCCCGCTGGGTATGTTCGAGTTCGATGGCGAGCGTGACCGTCTCGGCGCGCTGCAGGCCCCAGAGCAGAAACCAGAAAAGCATCGTGACCAGAACCGCCGTCATCGACGAGCGCGTGACAACGCCAACCAGCACGCAGAATCCGAAGAGATAACTGAATACTGCCAGGATGATCGGGATTGCGAGAAACAGGCGCGGCTCCCAGGAATGGGCGCGGATGCCGAACACCAGAAATGCACCGATTGAAAAAACCGTCACCTGCAGCGCAACGAACAACAGCGCCGCGAAATACTTCGTCAGAAAAAGACGCAGCCGGCCGATCGGCTTGGAGAGAAACAGGTCGATTGATCCGCCGACGATGAAGTCGGGAAAGATGCCGCAGGTGGAGACCAGGGCAAGAATGATCTGCGCCCAGGCCAGCCAGAAACCGATCATCGCCTGCGTAAACAGAAAACGATAAAACGAAAGAGGTGAAAGGGAAAAGGGTGGCCGCGGAATCTCCCAGTGAAGGATGCTCACGCCGGCCGGCCCGACGCCGACCATCGCAAAGCCCGCCATGACCACGCCGGACAAAATCAGCGTGATCCAGAAGAGCTTGCGCGCGTTCAGGTCGCGGTAGGCATCCACAAACAGGGCGAGCGTCTGGCTCATGCGCCTCCCGGTGGAAGGGGGATGCCCATGGCTGCGCCTGGAATCGGCGGCGGACCGGCCTGATCGGCCGCGCCGGGCGCATTTCCGGCGTCGCCCCCGGCAGCGTTGCCGACAGCTCCC
>JBBQCK010000460.1:0-3152 GCA_038318605.1 Tepidisphaerales bacterium
ACGATCGAAGCGCATAGAGCCGGAAAAGCCGGAACCCGAACAAAAATCACAGGCCGCCGCTGGCAAGGCGAAGAAATCCGGCGGCAAATCCGCCGACAGTACAAAAACCCGCGCGACGGAATCACTCGACGGCGATCGAGAGACTTCCGCCGTGCGCAAGCCACAGGATGGCCCGGCCGATGGAGCCGAGTCATCCACTGACACCGGCGAAAGTGATGACACCGGCGAAGATGCCGCAATCGTCTCGGTCGATGTGCCAAAGAAGTCGCACGCTGATGATTCGCAAGTCGATGGCGCGGCCGCGACCGCCTCGGCCGCAGCGGCTCCCGTTGTTAATTTGACGATCACCGCGACCGGCGTCGTCAGCACGACTTCATTGCCCGCCGAGGCCAATGCCGCGGACAAGGCCGAGTCGGATTCCTCGCCAGTTGGATCAGCCACAGACAAGGCCGCGACCGCGCAGGTTATACAGCAAGCGACTCACCAGCCCGCCGCCAACCTTGCCGCCGCGGCTCAATCAGCCGACGACGCTTCTGCTCCGGATGATGGCGCACCGGAGGCGTCGCAAGCAGCAACGAATGCCGCAGCCGCGCACGCGACCCACCGGCCGGTGGATCGTGCGAATCGAGCAGGCGCGGGTACGGACAGGCCGGCCGACACGGAAAACCAAACTTCGCCATCCGCGGTTGCGGATCAGGCTGCGGGCGCAGTGCAGGCGTTGGAAGCGATCGAATACGGTGGGCGGCAGGCATCGCCCGTTTCCGCCGAGCCGGCTCCGAGCGCATCGGCCGATGGCGGCGCAAGTGATCCTTCCGCAGCTATTGGTTCCGTAGCGCCCGACGCCGCGCCAATCGGCGATGCACATCGCGCCGCCGCTCCACCAGCGACGCCTCAGGCAACGGCAGCGCCGGCCGGCTTTGAGGCGCAGAATCACGAAAACATCGTGACCGGCATTCGCAGCCAGCTTTTGCCGCATGGCGGCTCGATGCAGATTCGCCTCGATCCGCCGGAGCTTGGCGCGCTGCAAATCCGCGTCGAAATGCGCGATGGCAATCTGACCGCATCATTTCAAACATCGAGCGACGCGGCCACGCAGTTGCTCAGCCACAGTCTTGATTCCTTGAAACATTCCCTGGAATCGCAGGGCGTTACGATCGATCGCATTCAGGTGCAGCAGGCTCCGCGCGAAACGCAGGCGCAGCAGGGGAGTCACGATCAGGCCGGCCAAGACGAGAGCCAGGCGGGCGCCAATGCCCGCGAAGAACAGCAACGACGTGAATTGCTTCGCCGCATGTGGCGCAAGCTGTCGGGGGCCAATGCGCCGCTCGACATGGTCGCATAAGCAGCATTTTCGGATCTGCAGGATCTCGGCGGTCGTCCATTGGCCGGATAAATCGCCGAATCATCGGCCGCCGTTCGCCCGCCAAGAGAATCCTTCATTCCGTGACCGACCGATTCCCAAATAGTCTGACCATTTGACACGCACCGGCTGCGGGATATTCTTTGCGTGGCAAAGTAGATTATTTTATGGATTTGCGCGACGCCCTGCATCAGATCGAAGAAATCCGCCGGCAGATGGCGTGCGTGCAGCTTTGCCGGGTATTCCGATCGGCGACCGCGGGCTTCAGCGCACTTTTGGCCATTGTGGCGGCCGTATTTCAACCCGTGCTCGTGCCGGATCCGGTCCGGCACATTCAGGCTTACGTATTGCTGTGGGGTGGCGTCGCCATTCTCAGCCTTATTGTCACTGCGATTGAAATGACCGGCCGATATCGCCGCTCCAGTTCGCAGGTTCAGCAGAACATCACACGCAACGTAGCCGAGCAGTTTGTCCCTTGTCTGATCGCCGGCGCCGCTCTGACATTCGTACTCGTTCGCTTCGCGGCGCAGGCGTCATGGCTTTTGCCGGGACTTTGGGCGATTCTTTTTTCGATGGGCATTTTTTCGCTGCGCCGGCTCCTTCCGGGCGCGGTGGTGTGGGTGGCGCGCTATTACCTGGCGATGGGGTTGCTGGTTTTGACGCAGGCAAATCCGGGTTCGGTACTGGCGCCTTGGGTGATGGGTGTGACGTTCGCCCTGGGCCAGTCGGCACTTGCGGTGATTCTCTACTGGACGCTCGAACGCCCCCAGGCATTGGAGCGCGCCAATGGCTGAATATCGCCCCGATGTTGTATCGCCGGCGCTCGGCGGTCCTTTGCATGGTGAACCGGCTGATGCGCGCACGCCCGGCCGATTTGCCTACGACGGGCTTGCGCGAGTCATCCATGAAAAAGCACGCCTCTCGATCCTGACATCACTATTGGCGCATGCGGACGGGCTGCTGTTCAACGACTTGAAGGATCTCTGTTCGTTGACCGATGGCAATCTCTCTCGCCATTTGGCGATGCTGCAGGATGCTCACCTTGTGGAGGTCTGGAAGGGCAATCGCAATAATCGGCCGCAGACGCTCGTCCGCCTCACCGATGATGGCCGGGAGCGGTTCATCGAATACCTCCAGGTGCTTGAATCGGTCATCGCGGATGCGGCGACCGCGGCGGCGCGCAGCGCTGCTCCACGCCTTGCGACACCAAAGGGATTTTCGCCGGCCTGATACGTCGGTGCCCGACTGGGGGAGCGCGTGGGGTGCCGCACTTGCCACACCAACGGATTTTCGCCGGCTTGATACGTCGCCGGATTGGCCTGTCGGGCGATCATGCCTTATGGTGCGGTCAACTAGGAGTATTCGTGCAAGACGCCATCTCGGGGGCCGCCGCAGCACCGGCCGGCCAGAATCTTTCGCCTGCTGAGCGTGAGGCCGCATTCATACAGCGATTCGGCACGCTCAAAACCAAGTTACTTGATGAACTTCACAAGGTGATCATCGGGCAGGATCAGGTCATCGAACTGCTGCTGGGGGCCATGTTCGCGCGCGGACATTGTCTGTTGGTTGGCGTTCCCGGGTTGGCCAAGACGTTGATGATCTCAACGTTGGCGAAGGTACTGAAGCTGCAATTCAATCGCATTCAGTTTACGCCCGATCTCATGCCGGCGGACATCACGGGCACTGACATATTGGAGGAAGACAAAGAGACCGGCCGGCGCGCTTTCCGATTCGTGAAAGGGCCAATCTTTTCAAATATCGTGTTGGCCGATGAGATCAATCGTACGCCGCC
>JBBQCK010000461.1:0-3127 GCA_038318605.1 Tepidisphaerales bacterium
TTTAACGCAATGGGTCTGTCCGCGCTGGGCGCGGCGGCGGGCGCCATCATCCTCGGAATCATCCTGCGCATTGTCGGACGCAATCAGGTCCGGGCGGCCTATGTGCCGGCGCGGGCCTCGGTCGATGAAGCGGAGCGCGCCGCCAGACATGCGCTGGCGGTGGCGATGAAAGAACAGGAAGAACGCCTGGCGGACGCGAAGACGAAGCGCGAAAGCGAAATTCGTGCCGCAAAAGATAAATTCAATCCGGTGTTGCAGAAGGCGCATCAGCGCCGCGACGCGGCTGTGGCGGCTTCGGATGCGGCCGCCAAACAGCAGGTGCAGAATATCGAAGCCCATCGCGCCAAGGTCATTTCCGAAGCCGATGCGCTACTGCAAAAGGAACTCGGGTCCGCACAGCGCCGTCACGATCGGGATCTCGATACCAATCAAAACGCCCACATCGCAAGGCTCGAACGCATCGAACAGGAATACCGCAATCAGTCGGCCGCACTGAAGGATCAATGGGAAGGCGGTCTGGAGCGAATCCGCCGGCCAATCGATACGGGGCAGTCGTCCGGCGGCGCTGCATCCGCCGGTGCGCCGGCGCCGCTCGATTGGTCCGATCCGGCATGGGTGCGTTGGAAGCCTTCGCGAAGCTTTGCTACGTCGGTGCCATTTGGCAGGCTTGAAGTCGATTTGCGACAGATCCCTGACGCTTATCCGCGAACGCTTGCATTGCCCGAACGTTTCGCCGTGCCTGCGGCGCTGGCGTTCCCGAACCAGTCGTCGTTGTTGCTCAAGGCCGATCGTTCCGGCCGCGCGGACATGCTGCGGGCGCTGCAAATGGTGATGTCGCGACTGCTCACGCGCCTTCCGCCCGGACGGGTGCGGTTCACCATCGTCGATCCGGTCGGGCTGGGGCAGAACTTTGCCGGCTTCATGCACCTCGCCGATCACGACGAAGCGCTGGTGGGAGGGCGCATCTGGACCGATGCCGAACACATCGAGCAGCGCCTGGCAGACCTGACCGAACACATGGAAACGGTCATCCAGAAATATCTGCGCAATGAATTTGAAACGATCGACGACTACAACGCCCAGGCCGGCGAATTGGCCGAGCCGTATCGGTTTCTGGTTATCGCCGATTTCCCGATCAATTTCGGCGAAGAGGCGCTGCGCCGGCTAGGCAGCATCGCGACCGCCGGGGCGCGCTGCGGCGTTTATTCGCTGATCGCGCAGGACACGCGCGCGGCCATCGCCGGCAGCGCGCATGCCGTCGAGGATCTCGGAGCACATTCCGTCACCCTGCAATGGGATAACGCAACGTCCCGATTTATATGGAAGGACGAGGTCTTCGAGAGATTTCCGCTGTCATTGGATGAGCCGCCGGCTGAGGATCGCCTGACGCAGATTCTCGATCTGGTCGGCCGCGGCGCGAAGGATGCCAACCGCGTTGAAGTGCCCTTCGCCACGATCGCGCCGCGGGGCGATGCGCTCTGGTCATTGAAGGCCGACGAGGATCTGCGCGTGGCCGTCGGAAAAATCGGCGCGACGCGATTGCAATATTTCAGGCTCGGCAAGGGTGTCGCCCAGCATGCGCTGGTGGCCGGCAAGACTGGCTCCGGTAAATCGACGCTGCTTCATGCGATCGTCACCAATCTCGCGATGTGGTATTCGCCCGACGAAGTTGAGATGTACCTGATCGACTTCAAGAAGGGCGTCGAATTCAAGACCTATGCCTCGAACAACCTGCCCCACGCGCGGGCGATCGCTGTAGAGTCGGATCGCGAGTTTGGCCTGAGTGTGCTGCAGCGCTTGGATGCCGAGCTTGGGCGTCGCGGCAATCTGTTTCGCGCCGCCGGCGTGCAGGACCTTGCCAGTTATCGTCGATCGCCCGGCGCCGAGGTCATTCCACGCACGCTTTTGATCGTCGATGAATTCCAGGAGTTTTTCAGCGAGGACGACAAACTCTCGCAGGATTCGTCGCTGTTGATCGATCGTCTTGTGCGGCAGGGCCGTGCGTTTGGCATCCACATATTTCTCGGCTCGCAGACCATCGGCGGAACATCCGGCCTGAGTCGCAGCACCATTGGCCAGATGGCGGTACGTATTGCCCTGCAAACCAGCGAGGCCGACAGCCATGTCATCCTCGGTGACAACAACTCGGCAGCCCGGCTGCTCAGCCGTCCGGGCGAAGCGATTTACAACGACGCGGGCGGGCTGGTCGAAGCCAACAGTCCGTTTCAGGTTGCCTGGCTGCCGGATGAGGCGCGCGATGATTTTCTGACAACCGTTCGCGATCTGGCGTCGAAGCGCGGCGTCGATCAGCCGGCGGCCATCGTGTTTGAAGGCAACGCCCCCGCCAACATCGCCCAGAATCTCCGCCTCGCGAAACTGCTCGAATCGCCCATGCCGACAACCGATCCTTCAGCGCCGCTGGCATGGCTGGGGGAGCCTGTCGCTATCAAGGATCCAACCGCCATTACATTCCGTCGCCAGAGCGGTTCGAACACGATCATCGTCGGCCAGCAGGATGAATCCGCGTTGGCGATGATGCATAGCTCTATCATTTCGCTATTACTCCAGCATCCGCCCGGCCGCGCGACTTTTTATGTGTTCGACGGCACGCCGGCCGATTCGCCGCTGGCGGGGGCGTTCGAAAAACTGCGCGCCGCCGTCGGCGATGCGATGAAACTCGTCGATTATCGCACGACGACCGAAACCGTCGGCCAGCTTTCGGAAGAAATGACCCGCCGCCAGGAATCTGGCGAATCAAATCCGCCGGCGATTTACATGCTTTATTTCGGCCTGCAGCGCTATCGCATGCTTCGTAAGAGCGAGGAAAGCTTCAGTTTCTCGGCGTCCAGCGACGCTGAAGCCAAACCGGAACCCGACAAGCAGTTCGCGGATCTTCTGCGCGAGGGGCCGAATTTTGGCATGCACACACTCGCCTGGGTGGACACGCCCGCATCCGTCGAGCGCACAATAGATCGCGGCGCGATGCGCGAATTCGACAATCGCATTCTGTTTCAAATGAGCGCGACAGACTCGAGCAACCTGATCGATTCCCCCGCGGCCAACAAGCTCGGCTTCCATCGCGCCCTGATCTATAGCGAAGAGCAGGGGGTCATGGAGAAGTTCCGCC
>JBBQCK010000462.1:0-3124 GCA_038318605.1 Tepidisphaerales bacterium
ACTCGGCCTTGGCGAGCACTGCGACGCTCGGCATCTCCCGGCCAATGCGTTTCAGCCCAAGCAACGGCGTATTGCCGATCAGATCGAGAATCGACTGACCGCGTGTCGCGGGCGGGTCGGATTGTGTTGCCGTTGTATTCAAATGCACTCGGGTGCGTTTACTAACGAAACGTTGCATCAAGTCAAACCCAAGCCAACGGGCTATGATCCTCATTCATTGCGGACCTGCTGCGTTGTCGCGCCAGCCGCCGAGAAACCGTGCCGCCACCGATCGCGCCCGCCCTGCATCGCTGGTTCCCTGTACGATAACCCGCCCATCTGCAAAAATGGTAAGGGTCATTTCCTGCGGCTCGCGCAGCCGGCACCGGACGAGAAATGCGCTGCGCTGGACGTCGCCAAATCTCTCAAGGCCGGCCGCGACGTGTGACAGTTCATCTACCGCACCGTCAACCGGCGCGGCGATCTGAACGGCATTGCGCCCGCAGAGCGATGCGACCAGCCGCGCCGGGCGGGCGTTCAAAAAATCATATTGGTGTTGTCCGCAACACCGGCAATCCGTACGCCGGGCGTCGGCGAGCTCAACCGCATGGAACCGGCCTTTCCACGCGTCCACGGTCAGCAACTGGCGCTCGGCTCCCCTGCCCACAAGGAGGCGAATGGCAATCGCAGCCTGCTGCGCCGCGACGATGGCGGCGGCCATTCCCAACACGCCCGCGGTATCGCACGTCGGCAGATCGGCCGCCGACGGCGGATCGGGAAACACGCATCGCAGACACGCCCCCCTGCCCGGTTCAATGGCCATCACACGCCCTCCGACCCCGACGCATGCGCCATAGATCCACGGTATCTGATGTCGAACGGCCACGTCGTTGATCAAATACCGCGTTTCGACGTTGTCCGCGCCGTCGAGAATCAGGTCAACGGCATCGCCCGCGATTTCGAGCCCCGCCAGCGCGGTGATATTGCCGGAATGTATATCCACAACTACCGGCTCGACCTGCACGCTCGAGTTGATTTGTAGCAGCCGCGTCGCGGCAGCGGCCGCCTTGGGCGCGCCACTTCTCGCATCATCTTCGTCGAAAAGCACCTGCCTCTGAAGGTTCGTCCATTCAACCACATCGCGATCGGCGATGCGCAGCCGACCGACGCCAGCGCGAACAAGATGTTCGGCGATATGCGTACCGAGGGCTCCGCACCCGATCAGAAAGACGCGCGATGCCGCGAGGCGCTCCTGGCCGGCCGGGCCGATCATCGGCAGCAAGGACTGACGGTGATATCGATCGGAGTTCAATGTGCTCCTGCGTATGCCATGCAAGGCCGCAGCCAAATTTCCCGACGCCGAAAGCGATGGAATTGGTCCAGCCCTGGCCGCCCATCCATTGCCCGACGCCCGGCGGCTACTATACTCAATCCTGATTCATAAGTTTGAGACCAAGGATCCGACATTATGCCTGTTGATACGACTCAGATTCTCGACGCGGCGACAAAACTTGGCCAGCTCGCGGCAACTCATCCGGCCGTCGGGCGCTATCGCGACGCGCAGCGCGCCATGACTGACGATCCCGATGCTTCGCGAATGATGGGGGAATTTAATCGCCATCTGGAGACGCTCGCCCGCCAGGAAGCCAGCGGCATGCCCATCACCGATGCGCAGCGCAGTTCCATTGAATCGTTGCAAACACAGCTTGCATCTCACTTGAAGGTCAAAGCCCTTCAAATGGCGCAGGTGGAATTCGTCGATCTCCTCCGAAAGATCAATCAGACCGTGCAGGCGCAAATTACCGGCACCGAAACCCCCGCAGCGGCCGGTCGGCCGGCGACAAGCCGCTTGGTGGTTTAAGCCTTCCGGCCGATAATCGACCCGCACGCAAAAACCAGCGCGGCGCGGATTCGACGGAACTTCCGATGGCAAAGAAGCCCAAACGCAAAACCTCGAGGAAAAAGCAATCGGTCGCTAAAAATCGGCGCGCGCCGACGATCGCCAAAAAGCGCATCGCTGGCGATAAATCTAAACGCAAGACCCGTTCGACAGCGAAGCGCCGAGCAAAACCCGCTAAATCCGCTCGACCCAAGCGCTCCGCGCTGCCAGCAAACCTCCACTCGCTCAACCTGCACCGCCTCGGCTGGCCGTATGCGCCATGGGGCACGCCTCCACGCCTCCAGGGCGCATGGCCAAAACACGACTGGGGCCAGGTCGATTGGTCCAAGACCAATGCCCAGATTGCAAACAAGTTGAAATGCTCGCAGGAACGTGTCCGACAGGTGCGGATGCTATTGAAAAAGCCGCGCGTGCCCGCAATACGCGGCCGTAAGTCAGGCAAATGAGTGCGCGCGGCCCATCATCTGCACTCCCGTACACGAAATGCGACGCACCGACTCATCTATTTCGTGTAATTGCCCGGACGATTTCTAACGACGCTGAGCGCCCGGCGCCTGAAGTTCGCCGAATTGCTGTTCGTGCCGCTTGATCAACTGCGACAGCGCGCTGGCAAGACGCTTAGCGGTCATATAGCTCAAAATCGCGCGGTCGCTGATTTTCATCAGCACCTGCTGCTGGCCGGTCTGGCTCGGCTGCGCCATGCTCACGCCAAGGTCGATGATGATTTCTTCCGGGGACTGGCGGATGAAAAAGTTGTTGACGTAAACCGTCCGCGCCTCGCGGTCATCGACCACGAGTTGGACGTTCTGCTGGGCGGGTTGGTCGGTGGTAGTGACGTTTTCCTCGGCCATCTCGATTCCTTTCGTGCTTATTTCAGCGACTCCGTAAAATGTGACCAGTACAATGATGTATTCTGGGGATTTTTGGCCATTTGTCCACCGCCTGAACTTCGTCGAAGTCCACTTCAATCATCGATGGCAGCACTTTCTTCAAGGACTGCTTCGTGTGAAATGATGCAGAAAAATTCCCGCCGCAACTGCGACATTCAACGAATCATCGCCGAGTTGCATCGGAATGGTCAGCCGGCGATCGCACAGCCCGGTTTCAACAGCGCTCAGACCCTGAGACTCGCCCCCAAACATCAGCGCCAGCCGGTCCGGCCGATTTGCCGTGGCCAGCGGCTCGGCATCGTTAGCCAGCACGGCCGCCGCGAATTGAAAACCATGCCGCCGGCGCAGGCACTCG
>JBBQCK010000463.1:0-3123 GCA_038318605.1 Tepidisphaerales bacterium
GATTCGCGAACTGACCAAGGCAGACGATGCCCTACCGGCTGAAGCGCTGATTGAAGAAGCGACGACAATCGAATCCGCCAGCGATGAAACACCGGCTGAGGGGGATACCGCTACGGCTTCCTGATTGCATCGGTACGGCGCCCTGATTACATGCTGCGTGCGCGGGATGATGTCGTTTAACCAACGCGTGGTGCGACCCAGGCGGATTTGCGCGCGCCTTCATACATTGCTTCCATCACGGCGCTGCGATAGGCCGCCTCGACAGGGTTGACGAGCGGGACAGCATTTTCGCCAGTAATGGCGTCGAGAAAAAGATCAAATGCATGCGGCCTCGCTGCGGGCAGATCTTTCCATGGCTGCTTGCCATCGGCGTCGGCGACTTGTTTCGACTGAAAATACAGTTCATTTCGCACGATGGCCGCACACGCCTCTGTTCCGCTGATGAGCAGCGACATCGGATTGGCCAGATCATCCCAGCCCGCCGCGAGCGAGCCGATCGCGCCGTTGGAAAACCGCATGAGCCCCTCGCCAGTCTCGTCGCAGTTGGCATATCGCGCCGTACCGTTGTCGATCTGGGCCGTGGCGCTGGTGACATCCCCCAGAAGCCAGAGCAGGATGTCGAGGGGATGGGTGCCCAGATCGCCAAACCCGCCGACGCCGGATCGCGCGGGGTCCGCCATCCAGCGCCAATCATCGGCCGGATTTTGCGGCTTGGAGTCGAACCATCCGCCAAGCGCCCCGCCGTGGCAATTGCTTCCTCGCGCGCGGGTGATTTTACCAAATGCCCCCTCTTCGATCTGTTGCTTGATGAACTGATGCTTTGGATCAGACCGCATGAAATATCCGGTTTGAAAAATCACGCCGGCCTTTTCGATCGATCGCGCCATGCGATATCCATCCGTCGAGCCCATCCCCAGCGGCTTTTCGACGAACAGATGTTTCTTAGCGGTTGTGGCCGCCTCGACAAGGGGCTCGTGCATCGTTGTTTCGGAACAGATCACGACAGCATTAATCGAAACATCGCTCCAGATGGCCGACAGATCGCCGACAACCGGCGCCTTAAGGTCGGCCGCCCTCTTTTCGGCGCGGGCGCTTTCAGGATCCCAAACCGCGGTCACGGCGATATCGCCGTTTTCCTCGCGGCGCTTGTTCAGCCGCTGCACAAAATTCGGTGTATGTATGTGGGCACAACCAACCAGCGCAATATTCACCATAGCTCGTTTCACTCCAGTAAGCTCTGCGCGAAAAACAACGTTTTGTCGCCGTGGAGCGATTGTAGCAGTTTGGCCGAAGGTGGCGAGAATCCCGCATTTACGAATAAACCCTTCAAGAATACGACGGCAAGGCTATTCTGAGGCTCCGGCTAACGATGCTTGTCGCCGCTCGCCTATTCGGCGCCCTGAATTGCAACGCAGCGGTCGTTGCCGGCATGGTCTTTCAGAATGCTCGCTGAGAGGAAGCCCGATTGCCTTGCGATGTCGATCAGTGCGGCGCCTTGGTCATGCTGCATTTCCAGATACACGCGGCCGGCGGGGGCGAGTCGTGAGGGAGTCTCCTGGAGGATGCGGCGATGGAAGTTCAGGCCGTCCGATCCCCCGTCGAGCGCGGCCAGTGGCTCGAAGTCGCGCACGTTTCGGTCGAGGGCGGCGATGTTGGCGCTGGGAATATATGGCGGGTTGGCCACTATCACCTGCCACGGCTGACGATCGGCGTAGTTGTTCAGGGCGTCGAACAGGTCTCCTTCCAACACCGTCACGCGTTCCGTGAGTTTGAGGCGCTGGAGGTTGGCGCGGGCGACTGCGGCGGCGCGCGGGCTGATGTCGGTGGCGACGATGTTGGCTGTCTTAATGCTGGCGGCGAGGGCGGCCGCGATACAGCCGCTGCCGGTGCATAGATCAAGAATGCGCGGTGATTCCATTCCGGGCGCGTGGCGCTGCCATTGAATGATGTGCTCGACGAGTGTTTCGGTATCGGGGCGTGGGATCAATACATCGCGCGTGACTTCAAATTCGAGGTTAAAAAAATGTGCGCGGCCGGTCAGATAGGCGATTGGCTCGTGTTCGCCGGCCCGTGCGACGAGTTCGCGCACACGGACAAGGGCATCCTGTGACATTGGGCGATCATATTCGGTGTACAGCTTGATGCGCGGCGCGGCCAGTACATGCGAAAGTATCAGTTCGGCCGACAAACGGGGCGCATCGATGCGCTTGCGCTCGAAAAACCCTTGCGTCCATTCGAGCACGCGCCGGATTGTCCAAGGCTGGCCGCCAGCTTCCGCTGCCTGATCGCTCATTCCATTGATTGTAAATCACCGTGCCGCATTTCGCGCCTACCGAGGGACGGCGTCGAAAGGACGTTGCATGATTGGTAATCGGCCGGCCGGCATTTGCCCGCGGCAAAGGGGATCTCGTCAAGCGCGACACCGCTGAAACGGGTGATCGCGAACCGGCGCTCGGTTGCGCTATTCAACATTGCCGCGCTGGCCTATATTGAATGGCGTGGACGCCAGCGATATCGAAATTGTTCCAGAGCGCCTTCCGCGACATGTCGCCATCATCATGGACGGCAACGGCCGATGGGCCGTCAACCGCAAACAACCCCGCGTGACCGGCCACCAGCAGGGCGCGCGCACCGTCCGCAAGATCATCGACGAATGCGTGCGGCTGCGGCGTGAACATGGCGGGCCTGATTATCTCACGCTTTATTCCTTCAGTCTGGAAAACTGGAAGCGGCCGATGGATGAGGTTGCTTTTCTGATGCAGATGTACATCGACTATCTGCGGCAGGAACGCCCGACGATGGCGGAGAGCAACATCCGCTTTCACCAGATTGGCCGGCTCGATCATCTTCCGGAGCCGGTATTGGATGAGGTTCAGCAGACACTCGATGAGACCCGCAACAACACAGGTTTGAACCTAGTGCTGGCGCTGAATTACGGCAGCCGCGCCGAGATTGCGGACGCGGTGCGATCGATCTGCCAGAAGGTGAAGGCGGGCGAACTTTCGCCGCGCGAAGTCACGGAAGAGACGATTGCCCAACACCTATACACGGCCGGCATGCCGGACCCCGACCTATTAATTCGCACGGCGGGAGAAATGCGGGTGAGCAACTACCTTCTGTGGC
>JBBQCK010000464.1:0-3117 GCA_038318605.1 Tepidisphaerales bacterium
CCTCACCGAAGCCTCCCTCTGGAACGATCCCCCCAAGCGCGACTGGCTGCTTGGCCGAATCCCGATGCAGAGACCCGGCGCCCCACGCGATATGATCGGCGCCGTCGTCTACATGGCCTCCGCAGCCTCCGACTATCTCACCGGCCAGATGATCACCGTCGATGGCGGCGTTCTCGCCGGCGGATCATGGGAGACCCCATGAAGCTTGGAATCAGCTCCTACACCTACGGATGGGCGGTATCGGCCGGCCTGCTCGACGCTCAGCAGTTGATCGACCGCGCCTCCGCGTTCGGTGTTCGCGTGCTTCAGCTATGCGATAATCTCCCGCCCGAAACCTGGTCCCCCGATCGCATCGAGCAAACCGTTGCCGCCGCCCGCGACCGCGGCATCACCCTCGAACTCGGCGCTCGCGGCTGCCGCCCCGCCGATCTTCGCCGCGACATCGCCATCGCCCGCGCCATTAATTCGCGCATCATGCGCCTCGTTCTTGACACCGCCGACGATGAACCCGCCATATCCGAGGCAATCGCCCGTCTGAAATCGGTCCAATCCGAACTCACCGACGCCGGCGTCACGCTCGCCATCGAAAATCACGATCGATTCCCCGCCGCCGTGCTCCTGCGCATCGTCGAGGTGCTTGATGCGCCCTGCTATGGCATCTGCCTCGACACTGTAAACTCCTTCGGCGCCATGGAAGGACCGGCCGTTGTCGTTAAAACGCTTCGCGCGCGCGTCGTCAACCTTCATCTGAAAGACTTCGCTGTCGTGCGCCATAGTTATCTTCAGGGCTTCAGCGTCGAAGGCCGTCCCCTTGGCGATGGCACGCTCGATGTGCCCTGGCTGCTCGACCAACTCGCCGGCCGCGCCGATAACCTGAGCGGCATCGTCGAACTCTGGACACCGCCCGAATCAACCACTGAAAAAACCGTCGAAAAAGAAGCACGCTGGGCCGAACAAAGTGTTCGCACAGCGCGCCAATGGATCACCAACTGAAAGGAACAAAATGCTGAATGTGGCAATCTGGGGAGCGGCCGGCAACATGGGCACGCGCGCCGTCAATCGCCTGCGTGCCAGCGCCGCCTACAACGTCCTTTGCGTTGAGGAATTTCCCGCGGGCATCGAAAAACTCAAATCGCGCGGCGACATCGCCACCACCTCTGACGACGCCTGCCGCCTTGCCGACATCATCGTTCTGGCCATCGCCGACAAACACATCAAAACCGTCGCCGCCGCCCTTGTGCCGCGCATAAAAAGCGGCGCTATGTTGCTCACCCTCGACCCCGCCGCCGCCTATGCCGGCATCCTTCCCGAGCGCAGCGACATCAGCTATTTCGTAACCCACCCCACCCATCCGCCGATCTTCAACGACGAAACAGACCCCGAAGCCCGCCGCGACTACTTCGGCGCCGGCAAGGCGAAACAATCCATCGTCAACGCTCTCGTCCAGGGCCCCGAGTCCGACTACGCCAAAGGCGAAGCCCTCTCCCGACATTATTTCGGGCCAATCCTCCGCTCCCATCGCGTCACGTTGGAGCAGATGGCGATCCTCGAACCCGCCATGTCCGAAACCTGCGGCGCAACATTCGTCGTCGCCTGCCGCGAAGCGATGGAGGAAGCCATAGCCCGCGGCGTCCCCCGCGACGTCGCCATGGACTTCATGCTCGGCCACCTCAACGTCCAGATCGCCATCGTCTTCGACCAGATCGACTGGAAAATGTCCGAAGGCGCCTATCAGGTCATCCGCGAAGCCATGACCCGCATCTTCAAACCCGACTGGAAAAAAGTCTTCGATCCCGCCGAACTAAAACAAAGCGTCCGCGGCATCGTCAACGCCTGACAGACGGGCCGGCGAGAACCGCGCCGCTCAGCGACCCGCCCAACCCGTTCTCCGTCGCCGAAGCAGCCCAACGCCGGCAAGGCCCAACAGAACGACGCCGGCTGGCTCCGGGACGGCGGTGACGTTGACGCTCAAGGAATCCAGTATCGCCTGGTTGGTATCCGCGCCGCGCCAGTAAAGGCGTATGCCTTCGAACGTGGGAAAGTACTCGTAGTAGGGTGAGGAGTTGGTCGCATCGGCGAAGTTCATCGTGATGGCGGCGGTAGCGCTGTTGCCGACGAACAGCTCCTGCTTGTCGGGCGAGATGATGTAGTGGAAATCCTGATAGCTGGTGGAAGCGATCGGGCCGTTGGAGCTGGTCCAACTGTTGGTGGGAAAATCCGGCCCCGAGCCCGGCGAACTGCCGCCCGCACCCGAGATGAAACCCGGCAGCCACCAGTCGGGCGTGGCAGCGGTGTTGGCGTCGTTATAGGTTTCAAATTCGCCGTCGGCCATCTTGCCGCCGCCATATTGCAGCCACGAGTTCTGACCAGACTGACTGCCGCCGCGGATGCGCGCGTGGTAGGCCGGCCGGGCCCAGGCCGCCCCGCCGTTGGATGTAAAATCCGCCAGGTGCGCATCGGGCGTCAGATCCAGCCCGCCAGCCGGATAGTCGTGGGTCAGTGTAACAATGAAACGATTCGCCTCGCCGTTGTTGTTGGGCGTGCCCTTCCACCGCACGCGAAAGTCGATCTTAACAATATTCGTGGCATGGTTGATCGGCGCGGCAAACTGGCGATCCAGCGCGGTAAAGGTTTTCAGCCCGGTGCTGCTGGTGTAGCTGATATTCGCCAAAGCGGTGCTGCTCAGCGTAACGCCATCCAGCGCGGCGTTGCTCGCATCTACACCGCTACCCGCGACAAACGCCGAAGTCCCGGCCGACTGGCCGCCCCAGGTAATCGCGGTGCTGAGATCCTTCCACTGGCTGAGATTGGCAAATTGATCCTGAAGAACAGTCTCGGCCGCCAACCCGCCCGACCATCCCAAAATCGCCACCGCCGCCACTACGCGAATGCCATTTTCCATTTTCCCGGGTTCCTTCCGTTCCACCAAATTCGCCTGCCCGCCGAGCGTACGTCAAATCGGCCGACCTCAACTCCCGCCGCAACAAAATGTAGCGACCCGCCCGGCCACGCGGCAACTACAAAATCGCCGACCGGCGGAAATTCGTCACTTGTCCGCGTCAACCCTGACGGCAGTCCGTATTGGCGGATTTGGGCAGTCCGGGGCCTCAATCCGCC
>JBBQCK010000465.1:0-3103 GCA_038318605.1 Tepidisphaerales bacterium
CGCATCGGCGGCGGTTTCGGTCCCGATGACATGCTCTCGCGGACGCGAAAAAACCAGTGCCATCGTCGAGATGTATTCGCGCGTATCCATGATCGGAACATCCGATCGATCCTGCTCTGCAAGGCGTGCTTCGGTGCGCACCAGCGTGCCAAGGTTTTCCGCGAGGATGTCGGCGGTTTCCTTCGCCTTTGGCTCGTCGCTGCTGACAAAAATCGCCGGCTCGAAAGAACGAATCCGATCCACCAGCTGCCTTGACTTCTCCCTGCCCTCCTCCGAAAGCGGCCAGGCGTGAGATGAGACACCATCAATTTTCAAGGGCGCCGCGTGCTTGATGAGAATGAGCTGTCGCATCGGATTTGTCTTTTCAAGCGAAATCGCTCACTCGGGCAACAACCGCGCCAATGCTTCGGCATAGTACGACACAATCAAATTCGCGCCGGCGCGCTTCATCGCGGTGAGTGATTCGAGCAGGACGCGGTCGCGGTCGATCCATCCGTTTTGGCTTGCCGCCTCGATCATCGCGTATTCTCCGCTGACCTGGTACGCAACAACGGGCACGCTCACCTCGTGCGCAACAGCGCTGACGATATCGAGATACGCAAGTGCAGGCTTGACGATGATCATGTCCGCCCCCTGCTCGACGTCGAGGCGCGCTTCCAGAAGCGCTTCGCTCTTGCCGCGGGCGGGGTCCATCTGGTAACCACGACGGTCGCCGCGCGACGGCGCGCTGTCGGCCGCATCGCGAAATGGCCCGTAATATGCGCTGGCATATTTCACGGCGTAACTGACGATCGCAACATCTTTGAAGCCGGCATCATCCAATCCACGGCGCAGAGTAGCGACGGTTCCATCCATCATGCCGCTGGGGGCGATGACCGCCGCGCCAGACCGCGCATGATTGATTGCCTGTCGCACCAGCAGCGGCAGCGTCGCGTCGTTATCAACGCTTGATCCGTCGGCCGTAAGCGGACCACAATGCCCGTGATCGGTGTATTCACAAAGACACAAATCCGTCATGCATGCCATCGGCAATCTGGCTGCTTGCACGGCTTTCAGCAGACGGCAAATGACATTCCCCTCGTCGAGCGCCGCCGACCCTGTGGCGTCCTTGGCGATGGACGGGAGAACTCCGAACAGGATACAAGCGAGAAATCCCTCGCTTGATCGCTGTTGGAGGTACTCCAGGGCGACATCGACCGACATCTGATGCACGCCCGGCATCGACGACACTTCACGCCGAACCGCCGTACCCTCGCATACGAAAATCGGCACGATAATGTCGCTGCGACGCAAGGTGATTTCGCCAAGCATGTGACGCAGTTGCGGCTGCATTCGCAGACGGCGCGGGCGGATTGGCAGTCGGGGAAACTCATCCATGGCGTCGGGAAAAGTATAGCTTCCAACGTCGAACCTGTGCGATCAGACCGGTCGCTCGTAGATACGATAGCGCTTGTAGAGTTTTCCCCCGAAAGTTTCGATCGAGCGCAGCATCATGACATTGTCCTCAAGAATCCAGGAGACTTCTGCGCCCGCAAAGCCCAGCTGCCGGCCGGCACGGAATGATTCCGAAAACAGAATGGCGTCGATTCCCCGCTGACGAAAACCCTTCTTAATGCCCAGTGTGATCACGCGAGCGTTTTTTATCCTTCTCTTGCCGCGCAGGTGCTGGATCAGATTCCAGAGGGCGGGCGTAAAAAGCCGGCCGCGCATGGGCCGGATCGCGACGTTGAAATCCGGGATCGTCAGGATGAAACCGACCGCCTCGCCATCGATCTCCACCAGTAGCGCCAGATCCTCCGCAAGCAGCGGCTTAAGCCGCCCGGCGATGAAATCGAGATCGCCTTCAGTCATTGGGACGAAGCCCCAGTTGTCTTCCCATGCAGCGTTATAGACTTCCTTGACCTGCACCAGATCCTGTTTGAGCGTCCCGCGGCTGATGGAACGGACTTTTATGCCGGGAATACGACGTTGAGCCCCAGCCGCCAGGCGGTTCATTCGCCCGACCGGCTCCGCGTCAATGCCCACATACAGCGCTAGCAGGTCCTTTGCCTTGGCAAACCCGGCCCGCTCGATCAGCCGGGCGTAGTACGGTGGGTTGTAGGTCATCATGATGACCGGCGGCGAATCAAATCCCTCGACCAGCAGGCCGCATTCATCATTGGTCGTGGGATTCATCGGCCCGAGCAGGCGCGACATGCCGCGCTGCTTTGCCCACTCTGCTACCGCGGAAAACAGTCCGTCCGCGATCTCCTGATCGTCGATCGATTCAAAAAAACCGAAGAATGCGGTTGTTTCCTTGTGAAAATCGTTATGCGCCTTGTCGATGATCCCCGCGATCCGACCAACGACCGCCCCGTTGCGCATCGCCAGCCAAAGCTGCATCTCAGCGTGCTCGAACAGCGGATTGGCGTCGGTGAAAACCTTCGTCAGGTCAAACCGCAGCGGTGCGACCCAGTTCGAATCCCCTTTGTAGATCGGATATGCAGCGTCGATGAATCGGCGAATGCCCCGTCGCGTGCGCTCGATGGGAAGAATCATCGCTTCAGATACCCCGGCGCAGCGGCGCGATCACTTCGCGATGATGCTGCAACGCAACTCATCGAATCAAGCCAAATTCCCGGCCGACCTTCTCGAACGCCTCCAATGCCCGCGCGAGCTGCGCTTCAGTGTGGGTCGCCATGTAGCTCGTGCGCAAGAGCGCCCGGCCTTTGGGAGTTGCCGGCGATACCACCGGGTTTACAAACACGCCGAGCTCCTGAAGGCGCTTGTTCATTCCGAACGCCGTCCAGTCTTCGCCGACAAGGATCGGAATGACCGGCGTCTCGGATGCACCTGTGTCATATCCGAGCGTTTTCAGGCCATTCATCATGAATTTTGTGTTACGCCAGAGTTGTTCGAGGCGCTCCGGCTCTTCGTCGATGACATCGAGCGCGGCGCTGACCGCCGCCACGCATGCCGGCGCCGGGGCGGCGGAAAATACGTGGGTGCGCGCGTAATGGCGAATGTGCGTGATGACTTCGGCATCCCCGCAAACAAAGCCGCCGATGCTTGCCAGCGACTTGGAAAAAGTACCCATGATGAGATCGACATCATCCGTCAGACC
>JBBQCK010000466.1:0-3102 GCA_038318605.1 Tepidisphaerales bacterium
GAGTTGCTGGCAAAAGGCGGCGCCGTCATCAGCCGTGAACTTCTCCAGCCCATCGCGCGCGGCATCCCGGCGATTCGGTTATTTCGACACTGTACAGCCGCACGCCTTCAGGCAGCGGGCCGATTGATTCGGCGATGTGGCGGGCGACGTTTTCCGCCGACGGGTTGAGCGATTGGAATGCCGGCGATTCGTTCAGATGCCGGCCATTCCACGGCTCGACGATCCGGCCGAGGCGTCGCTGCAGCTCATGGAAATCCATGACGACGCCGATGGCATCCAGGGCGGCTGATTCCACCGTGACCGTCACGCGCCAGTCGTGCCCATGCACCGGCTCGAGCGCGCCATCGTACAGACGAAGCTGATGGGCCGCGGAAAACGTGCGATCGACGGAAATCTGAAATGACATTGGGGGAGACATCGCGGGCAATGAGTGATTGAGTTTGCAATCAGGCGATCGATTTGATCAGCGGCCGGCGCTGGCGAGCGCCGGCGCGAGCGCATGAGCAGGCGCATCGCCGCGCACCAGCTCGCCGACCGCGCCCGGCTTGGAAATCGGCTGGATGCAGTAAAGCCGTTCATCGTCGGTCATCGCGAAGATGCTTCCATCCTTTGTGTTGGTGGCGAAGAGCTTAAAGTCGGAGCGGGTCGAGGCAAAGACGCGCTCGCCGCGGATTTTGTCGATCGCGTGGATCAGGTTGTCCGAGCCCAGCGTGTAAACATACTGGTTGTCCTGCGCCAAAAACTGTTTGACGTCGTTTGCCAGCCAGTGATGCGAACGAATCGGTGTTTCGGGGCTGTTCTTGTCGATGGACGCCAGCGTGCCGGTGGGAAGCGGAAGATAAATCGAATCGGAGCCGAGGATCGGGCCGTAGCCGCGATCGAGATCGGCATTAGCGAAGTAGGTCCAGCGCAGGGCGCCGTCGCCGATGTTGAGGCAATAAAGCTTGCCATCGCGCGACGGGACATAAACGCCCGAACCGTCGGCCTTCACATCCGCGCGCAGCGGCGCACCAGTGCGAAAACCCATATTCGTATCCTGTAGTCCTCGCCAGACGCCGGCGCCATTCTCGACGTGTATTGCATAGACGGAGCCATCGAGATTTCCTGCGTACAGCACGCCTGCATAAATCGCCGGGGCGCTGACGAACTCCTTGCCGGTGTTGGCCATCGCATTCCAACGCGTGCCGACGTTATAGCGGGTCAGGACGGTGTCCACGGCCACGATTTGTCCGCCGTTGGGAAAACTGCCCGGGGCATAAATCAGGGTGCTGTCCGGCGAACCGACCGCCGGCCCGCGCAGGGCGAAGCCCGGACGGATGGTCTGGATAAAATCGCCATGTTTTTTGTCGTAGATTTCGAGTGTGGTCGCGGTGGGCAGAACAAACGAGTCCTTGAGCATGACCGGGGGATAAAGTATGGCCGACTTGTGTACGTCATGTCGAAATCGCACAAGGCCCGACTGTCGATCGATGCCGACGACCTGATTGTCCTTGGAGTAAGCGAAGATGATGTCGTCAGTGACATAAAGGCGGTCGATCGCGCCGCGGCGTTGGTTATCGACCGGCGCGAGTTCGGCGCGCCAGACTGAATAGAAGCCCTTGGCCGGCAGCGGCCCGATTTCTGCCTCCTGCGAAACCGACTCGGCCGTTCGGCAGCCAGACGCCAGCGACGCCGCGCAGGCCAGCATGCCAAGCATTGTGAACCAGACCGCGTGCAAACAACCGACGCGCAAAAGGTGGGGCTTCAAGGGTGTGCTCCTGGTGTGGGACGGCTTTTAATGATACCCGCCGGCGCAACGGCAAGGAAGGAAGACCCTCTGACAACCTCGCCGGCGGCGTGATTTCAGATTCGAGGTCTGCGGACGCGGCTGGCCCGGATTTCCAATTTCAGATTCTCATGTCCGACTTCGCATCCTCAGCGAAACCAATCGTGACTGCTCGATCCGTATCTGGGGCGCATTTCCTTTTGGCAACGCCTCCTGCAACGGGCTCGCCGAACAGCCTGATTTACGACCGTTGCGGCTGGATGATCGTGATGTCGGTGGAACGGAAATCGCGATCAAGCGTGAGCAATGGCTGGTTGTGGGTCTTTGCCAATGCGTAGGCGAAGCAGTCCCCAAGATTCAGCGGGTATAACAATCGTGCGCGAGCGGCGAGGATCGCTTGCGCTTTGTCCGGCGCAACAAACTCGATTTCCCCGGCGAGCAGCTCAGATTCGAGTTGATCGGCTTTGACAGGCTGACGCGAACGAATGCGCAGTAGGCATTCAGTGAGATTAACGGTACTCATCAGCAGTTGATCGGCGCGGTTGAACTGGTCCAGCGCCCACTGGCCAAGAGGCTCGCGAAAGTAGATGGCCAACGCCGACGAACTGTCAACGATTACTTGTCTTTCTCCCAAAGCTGATCGTTAGTCGTGAACCGAGGCGTCGGATTCGTCGGCGTCGTCAGCCCAAGCCCCAGCCAGTGGGATAGGTCGCGACGAGAAAATTGCTCAGGTAGTGGTTCAAGCGGCTCGACGCTGATACGGACTTGCTGGTTTGGCTTGAGCTCAAGCGGCTCGTCGGGGACAAGCACCTTGCCATCGTAATGTGCCCTGAGCAGGATCATGGTAGCAATCATACCACGATATGCCGGCAAACCATTGCTAATCGCTCTATTTTATAAGCATCAATCTTCCGCTGCTGGCCGGGTGGTGGGGACGGTCCAGATGGTATCGCGCGGGCCGCCGGGGCGGCTGGGTTTCATGAACAGGCGCTGCTGTTCCTCGTGGGTGAAGGGCCGCGCGCCGCGCCGGCCGAAAACCGAGAGCTGGTTGCCGCTTTCATCGACGGCGCGATCGCGATCGAGGCCCTCGCTCAGGGCGATGGCCGGTCCGTCGGTCTGATATCGGGCGACGAGGCGCGGCTTTGGAGTCGGGCTGTAGCCCATGTAGGTCGGCGTGCCATCTTCCTTGGCGGGGCCGGTCAACTGAAGCACTTTCAAGCCGTTGATGCCGTCCGCTAGATAGGCGTACATCGAGTTGTTGGTCATGCCGACCTTCACATTGCGGGTGTCGTTGATGCCGTAGCGGATGTTGTAACTTTCATCGCTGAGGCGCTTCG
>JBBQCK010000467.1:0-3097 GCA_038318605.1 Tepidisphaerales bacterium
GGGCCGTTGACCATGTCGTAGGCATCATCATTTTCCGGAAGATCGATCAGCACATGCGTGCCCGCCTGAACGACCATCATCTTTTCGTCCAGGTATTTGATTCGCCCCTGAACGATGCGTGGGCTGCCGAAAATGGGGGAGATAAAATTACCGCCGCTGGGCACGGTCCAGAGCTTGCGCCCCGTCCCGCGCAGCACCGCGTCGAGCCGCACATTCAAAGGCGCATCGACGCCGTCCGCTACCTTCAGATGTATTTCATAGGTCGTCCCGGCCGGTGCAAAGACGGCCGTGCCGTTGCTCTGCGACAACACCTTGCCGCGGGCCGGAAAATCCTTCAGATTGGCGATGTCGGTCGGCATGAGGCTATCCTTAAATGACTGATCCGGCTGGCAATTTGCGCACCGGCTCAACAGCAAGCAACAATGTACCCGCCGATCGGCGAAATCCAAGCCGTACGAAATCGCCCCGGCCAGCCGACATAACAATGGCATGAACCCCATCACCCGCACAACGCCGTCGCATCGCCGCATCAAAACTCCTGTCGCCACAGGGTTGACGCTGGCCATCGCGCTGATCGGCTTTCTGGCGGCCGGCGGCTGCACGCCGCGCCAGGGCCCGGATTCAAACCCAACCGACGTCGCCCGGCCGTTTCGCACCGCGGGCGAGGTTTCCGAAGTGCGCCGCAAGGAATTGCTGGCAAGCCTGCGTTCGACAGCGGTCTCGGTCGTCGGGTTTTATCGCCCCGACATTCACGCCATGGCCTCCGAGCCGCTGTCGATCACACTTGAGGCGGATGGATGCAAAAAGACCATCGACCTGAGCGGCCTCGAACCGCAGCTCATACAAAAGGATGCGCGAACGCGCGAGATCATTCGCGGCTACATCGAGCCGCAACTTCCCGCCTTCGATCAGGAACGACTCAAGGGCATGGGCTTCGAGCGCGCCGCCAAACTGATCACACCCTGGCTTTGCAACAGCGGCGAACTCGAGGCGCTGACGCGCCCGCTCAAACCGGCCGGCGGATTCCAGGCCATTCCCATCATCGCGGCACTCTGCTGGACGCCCGTCGTGCAGTTTCCCGGCACGGAGCAATCCATCGTTCCCATCGGCGACGAAGTCCGCACGGCGTGGAAGATCAGTTTTGAAAAGACGGTCGAAACCGCGCTGGCCAACATCCGACCAGCCCTGACCCCCGACGCGATCGAAACCATCAACATCGGCATGAACGACAAAATCGGCCGGCTGCGCACGGGGATCAATCCGGCCGTGATCGTCCTGCCGGAATTTCTTCCCACGGCGCGGAAGGCGTGGAAATCCGATGACAACCTCGTCGTCGTCCTGATGGCGCGCACGAGCATCACCCTGATGGAGGCCGGCCACAAAAAGTTCCTCGACAGCGTCCTGCCACGCACGCTGGCCGCAACCGAGAAAATGCCCGATGCGCTATGTCGCGCCCCCCTGCTGCTGGATGACAACGGTTTTTCCGCCTTCAAGTACGAACCCACGACCAAACCCGCCACCAAGCCAGCAGCGACCCGGCCGAAGCCGTATGTGGTGCATTAGGCGGCGAAGGAAATGCAGGGGGAAGTTGCCGGAGGAAGTTACTGTTTAGTAAGCAGTACGCAGTAAGAAGTAGGCGGTAGGCGGAGAAAATCCGGGCAAGCCGCGTCATCTGCGGGCTCTGTTCTGCGCAGCTCCGTGCCCTCTGTGTGTTCTGTGGTTTTCCTCCTTCTCCCTCACAGCGCGCTGGTGTCCATGGCCGGGACGATGCACGCGGCGGCGCCTTTGGCGCTCAGGCGTTTTGCGAAGGCTTCGGCGGGGGCCTCTTCGCCGTGGACGATATAGCATCGCGTCGCCGGACCGAGGGCGGGGGTGAGGAAGCGTTCGAGTTCATTGGCGTCGGCGTGGGCGCTCAGGCCGTGCAGCGTGCGGATTTCGCACTTCACGTCGTACCAGCGATCGTACAGCCTTGCCCGGGCGGCCCCATCCTGCAGGCGGCGGCCGAGCGTGTTGGACGGGGTCCAGCCGACAAAGATCACCATGTCATTCGGGCGTTCGAGGCTTCGCTTCAAATGCTGCAGCACGCGGCCGAATTCGCAGGTGGGGCTGCTGGCGATGATGATGCACGGGCCATGGTCGTCGTTGATCCGCCGGCTTTCCTGGCCGGTGCGGGTGAAGGTGATGCGGGACATGCCAAAGAGATCCTTCTCGCCGAGCCACTGTTTGGTTTCGTCGTCGTAGTTGTCGCAAAACTGGCTGTGAATCCGGCTGACCTCGATCCCCATCGGGCTGTCCACATAGATCGGCATCGCGGGGATCGCCCCCTCGGTGATGAACCGCTGCATGTACCAGGTGATCGTCTGCGTCCGGCCAACCGCGAAGCTGGGCACGATCAATCGGCCGCGCCGCTCGACGATCGCCTTGACGGCCTCGAGCAACTCCGGGCCGACGTTTTCCATGGGCGCGTGGGTCTTGTCGCCATAGGTGCTCTCGGTGATGACGTGATCCATCGGCCCGTCAATGGTCGCGGGATCGCGAAGAATCGGCGTGTTGTAGCGCCCCACGTCGGCCGTGAAGAGAAGGCGCTTTTGCTTTTCTGCTTCGCGCCAGGTCAGAACGACATACGCCGAGCCAAGAATGTGCCCCGCGTCATAAAAGGTGAAGGATACATCATCGCCCAGATCGACGCTTTGGCCATACGGCGTCGTGCGCCATTGCTTCAAGACGGCCGCCGCATCCGATCGGGTGTAAAGCGGCTTGACCGGCGAGGCGCTGGGGTCGCGGGCGCGGCGATTGAGATAGGCCGCATCCTCCTCCTGAATCTCCGCCGAATCCATGAGAACAATGCGGGCGACTTCGGCGGTGGCGGGCGTGCAATGAATCGGCCCGCGATATCCCCCATGCACCAGCGCCGGCAGCTTGCCGCAATGATCGAGATGGCCATGCGAAAGAATCACCGCGTCAATGTGGGCGACGTCATCCGGCAAAAGCTGATTGAGCCGCCGAGCCATCTCGCGCGGCCCCTGATACATCCCGCAGTCAAGCAGAATGCGCTTGCCGTTGACCTCGATCAGATGACACGACCCGGTGACGGTGC
>JBBQCK010000468.1:0-3097 GCA_038318605.1 Tepidisphaerales bacterium
CGTGCGCATTGCGCTGGCGTCGAGCGCGTAAAGGCCGCTGGTCGCGACAGTGACGGAAAATACGGCGTTATCCGTATCCCCCTGGCCAAGGGAATATCCGCCGCTTGAGTCCTTCGCGATATCCAGATCGATTACCAGCACCGCTGTGCCGTCAATGGTCGGAACGCGCTGCCCAAGATCTTCCGCCTGAATGTGCGTGGGACGTGGGGTGGGTGTTGTAGGCGGGATTGCCGTCGTGCCGCCGGTGTTGGTGGTTGACGGTGGAGTGGCCGAGCCGCCAGTCGTTGTGGTCGTACTGCCCGTGTTTGTAGTACCGCCGCTGGTTGTAGTTCCGCCGCTGGTTGTAGTTCCGCCAGTGGTTGTAGTACCGCCAGTGGTTGTAGTACCGCCTGCAGTAGTAGTTCCACCGATCGTTCCGCCGGTGGTCGTGCTGGTTGAGCCGCCTGTTGTTGTGCTTCCTCCGCTATTGCTCGATCCACCAGAAGTCGTGGATCCGCCCCCGGTAGTGGGTACGGGTGCTTTTCGCGCATATGCAAGGTCGATGGCGGCCTTCAGGTCCAGCCGCGAGTAGGTGCGATTGCTGGTCGCATCATAGATCTTCTTTCCACTGTCTTTGAGAATTGCGAGAATCTGCGCAGGCGTGAATCGTGGATCGACCTGCTTGATCAACGCCGCAGCGCCGGCGACGGCGGGCGCGGCCCACGAGCTGCCGTTGGCGCCGGCGACGGTTACTCCGCGGTTGTTAGTCGCGTCATAATACGGGATGGTGACGTTTTCGCCCGGCGCCACCATGTCCAGGCCCGCTCCGCGCTGGGTGAATGAACTCAGACGGTCCGTCGAATCCACTGATCCGATTGCGTGAACATTTGGATCCAGTGCCGGGTAAACCAAAGCCGATGTCGCGCCCCAGTTGCCGCCCGGCGAGGTGATGAACACGCCCGCGTCTGCCAGCGTCTTCAGCTCAACCGCGTAGCTGGTCGGCTTGGCATTGCCGGCGATGCTGGCGATGTTCAGTGCGACTATATTGTATTTCTGCCGATTGGTAATGACCCACTTCAGGGCATCCTCGACGCCCGCATCGCTGGTTTGGCGGAGGGCGATGATATTGGCGCCGGGGGCGATGCCCTGATAGCGCTTGCCGCTGTAAACGAAGCTGGCGGCCGCCGCCACGCCGGCCGAGCCAGTGCCATGGCCATTGCGGTCGGCCGGGTCGGAATCCTTGTCGGCGAAGTCGTATCCGGCAACGACCTTGTGCCCCGAGCCGAACGCGCCGCCGAGTACGCCCGATCGATAATCCACGCCGGTATCGATGATTGCGATGCTGGAGCCTGCCCCGGTTATCGTTGGATAGGCGCTGGTTGCGGCATCCTGGCGAATCAACTGTGGCGCCCATCCCCAAGGCTCGCCGGACATCAGCTCTCGCGATTCCAGCGACTCAAGGGTGGCGGCGGTATGCGATGCGCGCGGCAGTGTTTCGAACGTCATGAATGCTCCGGTGATTGAACAACTCGACCTTGGCCGCACTGGCGGCCCGGCCGGGCTTCACAGGTGGCATCGACCCCCGCATCAGTCTGCTTTTGCTCGCGATGATGGGACGTTCTGCAATTTAAGTCCCCAAAGCCGGCGGTGAGTCCGGCTGTTCGGTTTGAAGCGACTCGGGCACCTGCGACGTCCGGGAATAGAACGCACATCTGTCGTGATCGCCAAATGGTTATCGCGCCCGGATGGTTCCCCCCGCCACCGCGAAACGCATCAATCCGCTGGAATCCGTGCCGCGGCTCAATGTTCAGAGCGCCCCTCGACAACGTCCGGCCAGCAAAATCGCCGATGTGAGCGGCGATATCTGCAAAAATTTCTTCGAAACGTCCCAAAAAATACCGCATCTGCGCTGACACTTGCAGTATACTTGTCTTCGGTCACGTTTCGGCTGCATCACTTCTGAAGGTACATCTGAGGAATCGCGCTATGGCACTTTACGACCCCTTTGCTGGCCGAGTCGATTTTTTAAGCGAACGTTCCCGCCGTCAGGCTCGCCGCGGGTTCACGCTCGTTGAACTCCTGGTGGTGATCGGGATCATCGCGCTGCTGATTTCGATTCTTTTGCCCGCGTTGGGCAAGGCCCGAGAGCAGTCGCAACGCACCGCCTGCCTGTCAAATCTGCGCCAACTCGGACAAGCGGCAACAATCTATGCTGGCGATTCGCACGGATGGCTGCCCTGCGACGGCTTTAGCGGCGGGCCGAGCGCGTTTTTTGTGCCATGGCTCATCCAGGCAATACGTGCTGCGCCTGAGCCGGATCAGACAATTACGACTGTCGGCAAACAGACCGGCTGGCGAATACATGTGGACTCAGCTTATTGCCTCGACTGGATGAAGCCGATCAAGGTTCTGAAATGCCCCGCCGTGCTCGATGAGAATTTCGCGCTTCACTATATCGTTAACTCCTTCAACTGGGACAACGCGGTCGAGGTGGCGGCCGGCACAAAGGGATATAGCGAAAAAGTTCCTGGCTGGCAGAAGATCACCAAAGTTCCACGCACAAGCGAAGCTGCATATATCGTCGAGGCGAACATGACGACGCTCGCCTATAACAACATCGGCAGCTACAACTTTTATCGCCCCGCCGATCTTCCGTACAACTCAACAGGCGCGCCGATTCTTTCGGGCAATCGAATGATCAGTTCCATCGACAAGCGCCATGGCGGGAAGACGACGATGTGCTTCTGGGATGGGCATGCCGAAACGCGCGATCTGCGCCAGCCGGGCGATTTTGGCGTGGGCATTATCGATCCGCTGGCAAATTAAAAATCCGTACAACGCTCTGGCTGGCCGAATAATCGATCCGTCAAACTTTGGCGACCGCTGATTTGGCGGCGTGGGCCGGCGATGCTTTGGCGCGCGGCGTGGGGTGGGTCAACGCTCGGATTGCCTGAAAAGCCGCGGTCGCGCGCGCATCCGCGGAGATGTCATTTTCATCAAACCATTCCTGTCGCAGATTAATCCATCCCATATAGCCAATTCCGCGCAGGCGGTGAATCAGGTCAGTCGGATCGAATGCGGAGACCTGGCGAGCTTCTGAAATGGATTCCCGCGCAAT
>JBBQCK010000469.1:0-3087 GCA_038318605.1 Tepidisphaerales bacterium
GGCCGCTGATCGAAAACGAATTGTGCTCAACCCAGCCTTGCACCGGGTTCGCGGTGGGTATTTCGATCCCGTCCTGGGTAAAGATAAATTTGCCGGAAACACCAGTGACGCGAATCGGCAGTCCCTCGGCCTGCTGGCGAAGCAGCGACAGCGACGGTCCGAACTTCGAGCCGAGCGCCTGCAATCGAATGGCAAAATCGCGAAGGATGTGCGCGCGTTCGATTTCCTCGCGGCCGCGCCACTCCTGTGGCTGAACGGAGAGGCTTACCTTGTCGAGATATGTTTCGACGCGAAAGCGCGCCGGCTCGCCGTCGTGGGCGGGGGAAAAGCTGAATTCAGGCACGTCGGTGCGCCCGGAAATCGCGTGCGATGTCAGCCAGTCCTGAACAACTGCCGGCAGGAGGCGCCGGATAGCGCCCTCCCAATCGACCGATCGAAGCTGCGCCGAGATTTCCTGTGTGCGGGTGTTGAAAATACCGCGTACGCTCGGGCCGACAGCCTGACCGACACCGCGACTGTCGATTTCGAATTGATAGCGGTGCGCCTCCCCGAGCGGCGTTAACTGAGCGTCAATCGCGAGCGAGCCGGTAGGTTCGTATTGTCCGTTGACGATGCGCGCGTAATCGATGCGGCCGCCGCGCAGCAGAATCTGGGGCAATACAGTCGGCTGGCCATCGTCGCGCGCGGGCGCGGGCGTCAGTCTTTGATAATTCCATGCGCCGCCCTGCTGTGGATCCTCGCAAAGTTCTACGCGCGGGTCGAGCGCAACAATCTGCGTCGGCACCACCTTGCCTGCAAGCAGCGGCCTGATGTTGTATTTGACGAGGAGCGTTTGAGCCGTGAACACTTCGCTGTCCGGGCCGGCTACACCCGGGGTGTGCAGGCTGACGCCATCGAGGCGGAGACCTTCAAATAGTGAAAGACTCGCTCGTGCAATGGTCACTCGGCCGCCACTGAGATCCGACAATGCCGACTCCGCCATCCGGCGCACACGACTTGAATCGGTGATAAACCCATATCCAGCGATCGCCGACGACAGCAGAAGGAGGATCGCCAGCATCACGACGCGGCGGACCATGCCTACGCGCGGATGAAACGGATGCCCCGACCACCAAGGGCGGTCAAACAGTTCATCAGGCAGTTTGTGATGGTCGCGAAGACTCATCCGATTTAATTGGTTGGGCGACTGGTTGCGGACGATGCGCCGCTTTCAGTGGCCGATTCGCGGCGCCAGCGTGATGCGCCAAGCGCGGATGCGGCCACTACTGCCATCGGCGGTTCGGCCGGGAGTCGATAACGCATCGAGCCAACCGACGCCGCGTGAAGGGCAGTAAAGTAGGCTGCTGGTATCAATAATAGCACCTTTGCCGATCGACTGAGGTGCGACTGCCACGTGCCAACAAGCGTTAAAGCAAAAAAAACGCCCGAATAGACGCCGGCGAGCCATTTCAGGCTCGTTCGACCATATTCGGCACTCAGCGGGAACAGCGTCCATGTACGGCCGATTTTCGCGAGGGTCAGATCTGCCAGATCGCCGGGATGACTGTGTAACATTTCCCCCGTGCGCTGATCGGCACGGGCATTGAGGAATTGGTCGCGCTCGACTTCGGTCATGCGGGCTAGGCCCGCAAATTCCAGCGAATTGACGAACGATTGATCACTTGCACCGGTTGCGCCAGGCTGAAAGCCGTCATAGCGGGTTATTCCACCTTGCGTGGTCAGCCAGACCCATGATCCGAGAACGTTATGATTGCGCAACGCCCACGGAAAGACGCAGGCGGCGATCAACAGCAGCGTAGCGGCGCCGATCGGCATACGGAGGGGAAGGCGAATTGATTCGCCGCGGCTTTTTCGCACGAACGGCGCTGCGAACGCCATGAAAAGCGGGAGCGCGATGCCCGATGGCCGCACGAGAATCGATATCGCCAGGAGCGCTACGCCCGCGAGGACGCTCGGGCGCGATATCAAGAGCAAGACAGCCCACGCGAGCATGGCTGTGAAGAGTGTTTCGCTCAACAGGAGCGACGACATGTATGCCAGCATGGGATTAAGCGCGATCAGCGCGCCGGCAATGACCGCAGCGCGCGCGCCGACCAGGCGCCAAGCAATCAGGGCGCCGGCAAGGGCGGTCGAGACATCGACTGCGCTTTGCGCGATGCGAACGATGAGCACGCGCGCTCCGCATGCGGCGATGAAGGCGGGATATCCGGGGCAGCGCACCGCGAATACATCCTGATCGAATCGCGGGTCGTGCCAGACGACGCCCCGGCCGGCGAGCATGTTTTGCGCGGTTTGCAAATACCCGACCTGATCGGGCAAGCGTGACAGCCATGTGTCTGTTCGCGGTAGCAGCAGCGCCATCGCAATGCGAATTGCCAGACCGGCCAGCAGCAATGCGGCCAGAGCGCGTTTTGCATTCAGATACTGGGGATCGGCCATCAGCTCACCACGTTAACGCGCTACCGCAGGCGGTCCAACCGGCCAGCGCTTACACTATGTGCGTGAAAAGTTGGAAACGATGGAAACCAAAAGCTACGCGCGGCCTGCGCGTGCGCATAGCGGGCATTCTGGCGGTCGAAATTGCGGCGTTGATGCTTTGCTATTGGTTGGTGAGTCGTCGCACGCCGGGCGGGCCGACGCCGATCTATCAGGGGCTGAGCTATCAATGCATAGAGATGCCGGGAGACGGCGCGACTTCGGGGCTTGCTTATATAGTGGAGGCAGATTTGTCGGTGGCGGGGATTGAGCCGTGGGTGACGCCGAAGGATCCCGAGGCGGTGGCCGATGGCTGGACGTTCACCACGCGGTTCGCCACCTCGTTGGCGCGGGAGCAATCGCTGGCGGTGGTGATCAATGCCTGCCTCTTTTCGCGCGAGGCCGGATTGCCGGTGGCGGGCAAGCGGGCCAAGGCGGGTGACACGACAATCGCGGATGGGGAGGTTTCGCAGGGGAATGTTTATACGCATCTGCTCTGGTTTGAAGCGGACAATACGGCGCACATCGAACTGAACTGGCCGGCCAGCACAGACGTGCTTGCGCGGGCCAGATGGGCTGTGGGGGCGCCGCATGTGCTGCTGAGCGAGCGCG
>JBBQCK010000470.1:0-3055 GCA_038318605.1 Tepidisphaerales bacterium
CGACACTGGGCACCGGTACACAAAATCGAAATGGGGGACGCGGGTCCGGTCGTGGTGATGACGCGTTATCCGCGCTCGCTGCGCAGCGTGATCGTCGCGGGAATACGGCCGGGCGTTCGCGGGATCTTTCGCCTGACCGATGGCATCATCCGCGGCCTGCAGGAACTGAAGGACGTTTGCGGCCGGCCGCATGGCAACCTCAAAGCTTCGAATGTACTGCTGAGCGACGGCGAACTCGATCAGGTGAATGTTGCCCTGAGCGACCCGGCTTCGGCGAATGTCATCGCCGGCCAGGCTTCTGAGTTGAGCGACCTTTTCGGCCTGGGGCAGATGATTCACCTGCTCGTCACCGGCCGGCCGTTCCGTGCCAATGGCGGCGCGGTTACGCCCAGCGCCGACTGGAACGCCCTCGGCAAACGAGGCGAACAGTGGCGACGACTGACCGAGCGCCTGCTCAACCCCGGCGGAATTGACGAGGATCCAGCGAGCCTCGAAGAGGCCGGCGCGGCAATGGTTGCACTACGACCGCGCGGGCCGTCGCTGGCAGGAAGACCCTTGAAAATCGCCGTAGGCATGACGGTGCTGGCGGCGGCGGGTGCGGCTAGCTACTGGACGATTCAGCGCATGAATCAGCCGCCCAATCATTGGACGTTCAACGCGCCGACGACCATCGCCCAGCCGCCGAAAGGCCAACCGACCCCGCGTAACCCAATTAATCCCCCAACATCGCAACATGCGAGCATTACGACGCGGCCCGCGACACAACAGACCGTCGTCGCATCCGCGCCAAACGCGACCCCCCTGCCGCAGGAATGGACGCAATTGCAGCCATACGCGGATATGTTTGGCGCGCGCCATTGGGATGCTGCACAATCGTATCTCACGATGCTTCGTTCCAGATCTATGGCGGCGTCGGTCGCGGGCAGGACGGTGCCATCGGACGAAATTGCCACCGCCGTAAAATTCGGCGGCGAACTTGAATCGAATTATCACCTGCTCGAGCAGCGCCGCGCCGCGTTAAAAAATTCAGGCGATCCAATCCTGGCCACTTTTGATCGTCTGGCCGCGGACGCGGAAGCGCCGGCCGGCGAATCAGCCGGGTCCGAAGCTCTCGGCGCCATGTCGAAGCGAATGGAAGCACTCCTGGCAGACGAACAGTGGCTCGCAGCGGCGCGAATGGTCGAAAGCCCCGAGTGGCAAAAGCTGGATGTCGCGTGGCTGGTGGATTCCAGCCCATTGCATCGTACGTTTGGGAAAAAGGCCCGCGCGGATTCAGGCGATCTGAAGAAGTGGGTGACAGAGGTTTCATCCGGCCAATGGAACCGTTCCAGTCCTGCCGACGATCCGCGCCCGCGCTGGGAGGCAGCGGCGGCCATCGGACGTTTGGCGACAGTCGATCTGCCGCGATTGTTGGCGATGTACGATCCCGGAGCGGCCGGCAAAAATCCAGATGTTCGCGATCTGGCTTCGCGCGTTGATGAATTCAACAAGAAAACCAAATCGCTCACTGATCCGACCCGCACGTGGAACGGGCGCAATCAGGAAGCGATTCGCGCGGGAATGAAGGAAGTGGATGCCGCGCTGCCGGCATTGAAGGATGAAATGGCGCGCCTTACGAAGCAGCGCGAAAATCAGGTCGCCGGCGCCAATGCGGCGGCGGCAGTCGCGGCAGCCCGAAAACGCGAGGTAGACGCATTCGTCGAGGAATGTGCCGCAAGCAAACTGGACTCAGCTCCGTCGCCGGGCGTTCGGCAGGATTGGCTGGCGCTCAATCGGCAATTTGCCGATTCCGTGCGGCGTGATGCCAGGCAGTTGACTGACGCAATGAGGCTTCGGCGCGAAACACTGCGGCAATGCCTTCTGCTTATCGACGCCGAATATCGCTCTTTGGCAGACCAGTCATCGCTGCCGCCGGCACCGACCGCCGCGCCGAAATGGATGGCCGCCTATCAAGATCGCGGCACGGAGATGCTGCGTATCGGCCGGGAAAAGGCGCTTTCCGATGCGTTGAAACTCGTTGAATCGGCCGATGCCAGCATCACGCTCGAGCAGTTGCGGCGGCATCTGCAGCAGTTGCACGACGCACAGGCCGCTACCCGCACGGATTTGATTTCGCTTTCAGGCGATATGCTGACGGCGGAAGCGCAGCTCAATAATGGCTACGCGCCAGACGAGCAGCCGGCCGGCCCGAATCGAAAGAGCGCGATTGAGCTGCTGGCCGCGTGGCGCGACAAATTGGTTGCCAGGGATGCTTCGATTCAGGATGCGATCGCCGGATTGACGCGGCCGATACTGGCGTATGGCCAGACGGGACAGAACATGCTGGCAGTCGCGGCCGATACCGGTGCCCCGATTGGATTTCGTCTGGGGGCCTGGCGCAGGCTGTCGGCTGCGGATTCGAGTTTTCCTACCGATAGCACCGCGCTTCGCAAGGGCGTGGAGATTTCCGATGCCCTGGCGAGCGCGATCGAATCTCGCGTGTCGGAAGAATCGCGCAAGCCGCGGCTGAAAGCGGAAGTGGCTGCCGGGGTGCGAAAAAGCTGGCAGCGATTTGTCGATCATGCCTCGCGGCAGGAGGACATGCAGTTTGCCATGGAAGCGCGCGAGCGGTTTGGCATCACTGATACGGCGAGCCTGACGCCGACTGCTGCTTTCAACTGCGTGCTATACGATTTGCGCCAGGCGACGGCCGAAGGGGCGCCGGTGGAAAGCACGCTGCGCGACCTTGCGCCGCAGTTGGGAAAGACGATCGAAGCCCTTCCGCCGGAGCGCCGCGTCGCGGGTTTGACGGCGCTGCAGGCGACATTGACCGACTGGCTCGCAACGCCTGTGCGGCCTGACTTTGCCCGGCTTGGCCCAGCGTCGTCGGCAGCGCGTTTTCCGTCATCGCTGCGCTGGACGTTCGTCGAAAATGAAAAAACGCGCACCATCGCCTACACCGCGCGTGCCGCTGGCGGCGATGAACTTGAACTTATTTTCCGCCGCGTTGATGGCGGTGATTCTACCGGTGCGTTTTATCTATGTCAGACAGAAGTCGCTGTCGGCCAGTTCGGCG
>JBBQCK010000471.1:0-3052 GCA_038318605.1 Tepidisphaerales bacterium
CCCATGTCCGCTCGATAAAGCGCCCGCGCCGCCGATAGTGCCATCAACCCCTCGGTGCGTCTACCAAATGGCTCCAGCCCCATTGCCCGGATTTTCGCCAGCTTTTCGCGGCGTTCCTGTTCGTAAACCCCCGCACCGGCCGGCGCTGGGGCACGTTCTGATGGTTGTGAAGTGGCGGTATCGTCCATGAGTTAGCCCGCGCCGGCGTCGTCTAAAGCGCAATCAAAGCGGGGCAGCGGATGATAACGAGGCGAAGTGCAGTGTCCACGCTGAGCGGCCGGAACGCCAAGCCATCTGCTTGGCGGGAATGGGCGAACGGCGCGTGTGCACTGCATGGGTCCAATTTGGATGCTCTGCCGCCGGCCGCATTACCGTCCAAAATTCGAGCCCACCCCACTTTGACAGCCCCAAAGCGGGCCGATAGCATCGTTTCCCACATTTCAGCGATCTGCTGGGGTGGCTGCTGTGACGTTGGTTAACCTAGGATTTTGACAAAGGGAGATGCGAGTCATGACCGAATTTGAGACCCTCAAGACGCTGGTAGCCGAGGCGGAGGATGATGTGAACAAGGCGCAAGGCGGGAACAAGGCCGCCGGAACGCGCGTTCGCAAGAAGATGCAGGAGATCAAGTCCGCGGCTCAGGAAGTCCGCAAGAAGATTCTCGAAGGCCGCGACGGCGAGGGCGACGCCCCTGCGACCCCCGCCGCCGACGAGTAATCGCGCATACATTCCGCAATCCGCCTGCCGCATCACGCCGCGTTCTTGCGGCGCGGGCGGCCGGCTGTTTTGCCCCGTCCGCGCGCCCGCCCGACGATCGGCCGGCGGTGCCCGTTATTTTGGCAATTGGCCGCATTTCTATGCCTCCGAAACATCTTTTCGATATTTCCGCCGTCGATCTCGATCACGTTCTGTTCGATCAGGATGTCATTCGCCAGACCAATCCTCATCGCGGCGATATGGAACATCTCAACGCCGTCGTCCACGCCGAACCCGAGGCAGGCCGAATAGTCGGGTACAAGAATGTGCGGGATGACGAATTCTGGGTGGCAGGGCACATTCCCGGCCGGCCCCTATTCCCAGGCGTGCTGATGATCGAGGCCGCCGCCCAGCTTTGCTCTTTTTACACACGCCGTTATGTCGGCTGGAAAGGGTTCATCGGCTTTGGTGGTGTCACTGATGTGCGATTTCGCCTTCCGGTGACGCCCGGCTGCCGTTTTTATCTGCTCAGCCAGCAAATCATGGAACGCCACCGCCGCATCACCTCTAATGTGCAGGGGCTGGTGAACGGCCAACTCGTGTTTGAAGCCCAGATCACGGGAACTGAGTTTTAGATCCACCATGCCCAAGATGATGTGCCTGTAAAATCGCGGCCGCACCGTTTGGCGCGCGGACGACATCGGCACATCTCCGATCTTCCGCGTTCGTTTTCCACCCTCGCCACTGGAGACTTTATGTTCCACCGCCTGACTGCCTCGCTGCGTACGACATTTTTTGCCCTGATTATCGCTTCGCTCGCTGGCGGATGTTCCGCTATTCAAAAGCCAGGCGTTGCGTTCAAGGCGATGAACGTGCGCGACATCAACGCCGAGGGCTTTACGATGAATTTTGACCTTGATGTCACGAATCCCAATGCGATTGCGCTGCCGCTTGGGGACAGCGATTACACACTCAAACTGAGCGGCGCAACGGTCGTGCAGGGCAACATCAAACCCGCCGGCACACTGCCCGCGGGCGGCGCCATGAGCGTTTCCCTGCCGGTAACCATGACCTATGAAAACCTCCTGAAGGCCGAAAAAGCCATCGTCGCCGGCGGCGGCAAGGTCGAGTACGCGCTCGGCGGCAACCTCGGCTTCACCTCTGATTCCAGCGCCAGCGCGGGCGGCCTTTTCAGCGGTGCGAAGGTACCGCTGGACTATTCAGGCGTGCTCGACGTCAAATCGCTTCTCAAAGACCCGCAAGCCCTGCTCAAGAGCGACGCCGCACGGAAATTGGCCAGCCGGCTGCTGACGGGGCTGCATTTTTGAGGATGAATGAGAAGCCAGACTGGGCAGCAACAATGGCTGCCAAATTGGAGTTGGAGCGGCTGCACCGGCATATTGAAAGCCGCAGATCGGCTGTAGCAAATGAGTCTGGGATGCCTCAAACTGTGAAGGCATGGCTCGGAAGCAGAACGAACCGCCGTCTTCACTGATTGATTTCAAACAGAATTGATAAACACCCTCGCGCGCTTCATGGCGCGTTCTGGCTGGTCGCGTGGTGCTCTTCCGTGGCGGTGAGGCGGTAGATGGCGCCGGTGCCGGATTTTACTTCCTCTTCGGCGTCGTTCATTTCCATCTGGCCGAAGTCGAGAATGTACATCGCTCCGTCCGGGCCGAACTTTACGTCGTAGGGGCGCTCCAGGCCCGGGTTTTTTTCGTTCCGTGCGGATCGGGGGATTTCGTCGGTGTTGCGAATGAAGTCGTACACCTCTCCGGCCGCCCTGTCGCCGGAGAGGTTGACCATCATCAGCTTGTAGCCGATTTTGCCTTTGCCGATGAGGTTGTTGCCGCCGGAATCGTATGGGGCGCGGTCGCCGGATAACGCGACGATCGCCACCAGATCGCGGCCCTGGCGCAGCTTGGCGAGTGGGCCGGATTCGGGGAGAAAATCAAACTTTGCGGCGCCCGACAGGGGCTGGAAAACGCCTGCTAGAACATTTTCGGGCTTGGGCAGGGGGAGCAGGCCCGAGCGGGCGTGATCGAGCAGGAATGAAAGCTCGCGGTAGCCGCTTTTGACCATCATCATGGGATCGGGCTGGAAGCGCTCCTCCGTGATCGGATGCAGATCGGCGGAAAAGTCCGGCCAGCCGTACCACTGGCCACCGAGCATGCGCAGCAGAACATCGGGGTCATCCTTCACCGGTCGGGTGCCGCGAAGTTTCATGCCCTGATTGGTCATGTGCAGCCCGCCATATTTCGAGAAGGCCAGACCCACGGGATTCCGCAGTCCATAGCATTCAACCGTTACCGCACCGCCGTCGGGATCAACCGAAAGGATCGCCCCATTGGGCTTG
>JBBQCK010000472.1:0-3050 GCA_038318605.1 Tepidisphaerales bacterium
GAAGGCTCGCCATCGACCAGCAGCACGCGTACATCGCGCAGCGCTCGCACGGATATCGTGCGCGTATCGTCGGCTGACAGGTGATCGCCGGGCTTGAGGATCGCGGTGACGGCGTGGGTTCCCTCGCTTGTCAGCCGCTCATGGAGTGAGACCGTGCGGCTCTCGCCCGGTTGGAGGTCGATCAGCGGACTCGCCTCGCCCGGCTCGGCGCCGTCGATCGACAGCGACACGCGCAATTCGCGCGCCTCTTCAGCGCCGTAATTGGTGAGTGTGGCCTCGAAGCGCAAAACCCGCCCGACCGTGGAAAGCCCAACCGCCTGGCGCAGATCGCTGATGGCAATGGTTCGTCGCTCTTCTTCGCCGACAATCAGCAGATGCGAACGCACGCCCGACGGACCGGCCGATCGATCGCGGGCGGCGTCTTCAAGCATCGTTCGCATGCCGCCAAGATCGCGAAACGCGTTTTGCTGTGCATCGGTTATGATGTAAATCTCACGCGCCTGCCGGCGATTCTCCAGACTCTTCAGCCCGGCCTGGACCGATCGCGAAAGATCGCTGCCACGATCGCTCAGCGGCGCGGTGTCGATCTGATCCTTCACATATTGCAGGCGGGACGCGGGCTCGGCGATAAGCGGGCGATCAATGTCGCTGGCTAGACGCACGCAGACGCTTGAACCAGCCGGCAAAGAATCAATCACCTGTTTCGCGGCGGCCTTTGCGCGGGAAAACCGCGTCTCAACGCCATCGGTGGTGCCCATGGAGTATGAATTGTCGATGACAAACAGCGCAATCACCGGCTGCTGGCCGAGCAGGCCGGCATTTGCTGAGGAATTGGTACAAGCGATCGGCCGGGAAAGTGCAAGCACGATCATCAGCACGAGCAGACATCGCAGCAGCAGCAGCAAAATATCCTCGAGCTGGATGCGCCGCTGATTCTGCTCGACGCTGACGCGCAGAAACCGCATGGCCGCCCACTGCACGCGCTCGAATTGGCGCTTGTTCAGCAGATGAATCAGGATGGGAATCCCGATCGCGCCAGCACCAAAGAGAATGAGGGGGTTGAGAAACATTGGAGGAAGTTGCCAGTTGCCAGTTGACGTTTGCCAGTTGCCAGTTATCGGGTATGGGTTTTCATTCGGAACGCGAGATAGCCGCTGAGGACTTCGTGCAGTGCCTGTCCTGTGTTCACGAGCAGATAGTGAATGTTGTTGCGCTCGCAGCCGAGGCGCAGCCGCGTGCGGAATGCCTCGACCTCCTGCATGTAAGTTTTCCGCACCTCCTTCGGGCGGGTCATGATGCGCGGGATCTCCTCCAATCCCTCAAACTCCACGAGACCTGTAAATGGAAACTCAAGCTCGTAAGGATCCATCGTGTGAAAGACAATCACCTCCTGGCCGGCGAAGCGAAAATGCTGCAGTCCTTCCAGAATTTTCTCCTCGTCGTCGAAAAGATCGCTGATGAGAATGACCAGTCCCTTGCGCTTGATGCGGTTGGCGAGGTCGTGCAGCACTGATGCGATGTTTGTCTGTGCCTTGGGCTCGAACGCCGCAAGCACGTTCATGATGTTATGAATCGATGCAAGATTTCCCGTGCGCGGTATGTAATCCTTCACTGCGGTGTCAAACAGCCCCACCGACACGGCATCGCGCTGATGGAGGATCAGATAACTAAGACAGGCCGCCAGCATTTTTCCATATTGCAGCTTGTTCAGCGCCCCGCTGCCATACTTCATTGATTCGCTGCCGTCGAGCAGAATATGAGCGACATAGTTGGTCTCCTGCTCATACTGCTTTAGATAATACCGATCGGTGCGCCCGAGTACTTTCCAGTCGAGATGCCGCGTGTCGTCTCCGGGCACATATTCGCGGTGCTGCGTAAACTCGATGGCAAACCCGCGATAAGGCGATTTGTGCTCGCCAGCCATATATCCCTCGACGATAAACCGCGCATGCAGCCCGAGCTGTTCGGCGCGCTGGATGGCGAGGGGGTCGAGGAAGGTGGGGGATGGTTTGGGCATGGCGTATTGCGGAGGATGAACACGAACGCGCCAAGGGCAACTGTTGGTTCAGAACGCTCTCACTGGCGGACGATCATTGATCCTGCGCTTCATGTCGATTATGCCGGGAAACGTTCGTTTGAAATCGACCAATTCCAATCGGCCCTTCGAGCCTTTGTAATCATGAACTGATTTTCTCGTCTTTCGGTATCACACTCAAAATCTTCCGCGTGATGTCATCGCCGGTGATTCCTTCCGACTGGGCGGCGAAGTTGGGAATGATCCGGTGCCGGAAGATCGGCAGCGCAACCGCCGCCACGTCGTCGCAGGAGACGTGAAACTGGCCGTTCAAAATTGCCCTCGCCTTGGCCGCCAGGATCAGGTTCAGGCTGGCACGCGGGCCTGCGCCCCAGGTTAGCCACTTCTTGCAGAAGTCCAGCGCCTCGGGCGTCTTGACGCGCGTGACGCGGGTCAGTTTTTCCGCATATGCAAAAACGTGGTCCGACACCGGCATGCGCCGAACGGTGTTTTGCAGCGTGAGGATATCATTGCCCGACAGGACGGCCGTCGGCGCCGCGCCGCCCAGCCCCGTCGCCATTTTCATGATCGCGCGCTCTTCCTGCGCACTCGGATAATCGACGTGGATCATGAACATGAATCGGTCGAGCTGCGCCTCGGGCAGCGGATAAGTCCCTTCCTGTTCGATCGGGTTTTGTGTCGCCAGAACGAAAAATGGGTCGGGGAGCTTGTGGTCCTGCCCGCCGACGGTCACCTTGCGCTCCTGCATCGCTTCGAGCATGGCCGCCTGCGTCTTGGGCGGTGTGCGGTTGATCTCGTCGGCGAGCACGATGTTTGAAAAAATTGGTCCCTTCAAAAACTTAAACTCGCGCTGCCCCGTCGCCTGGTCGTGATAGATGACCTCCGTCCCGGTGATGTCGCTGGGCATCAGATCCGGCGTGAACTGAATTCGTTTGAAGCCCAGCTCAAGGCATTGCGCCAGCGATGAAATCATCAGCGTCTTGGCCAGCCCCGGCACGCCCACCAGCAGCGCGTG
>JBBQCK010000473.1:0-3045 GCA_038318605.1 Tepidisphaerales bacterium
CGGGCCCCTGGCCCTGCGCCATCTGACGCATGCCGCGACGATGGATGGACAGGTCGCCGAAGGCGTAAAGGGTGACCTGCGCCTGAATGCGCGCGTCGCCCCACCACTGGGCCTGCTCGCGCCAGGGACAATCCACGAAGGCATCGAAGAGGCAATTTCGCTGTGTCTCCCGGCCGGCGATCCAGATTTTGTTGAGGATTTCATCGGAGCACTCAAATCGGCCGAGGTCGCTGATGGCCGCATGCACCTGCCGCAGCCCCACATGGCGAATTTTCAGTGGCGCGACGACGTTGCGAAACACCATGGCAACGTGGCGCAGTCCGATGTAGCTGAATGTTTCCCAAGATTGCGGTCCTGGGCGGCAGCGATAGCGGCTGGCAGTTGCGACTTCGCAATCGCCGTGCAGGCCAAAATCGCCGATGATGCGCGGCGATCCGGTTTTATCGACGGATTCGGCGTAGATGATGTCGATGATCTCATCGCCGGCGGCTTCGGCAATATCAATGACGAAATGCCCCGTGCGATATTGATCGAGATCAAGGACCGCCATTGCAAATGCCCCGTCGCCGGGCGGCGGAACAACGGTCAGCGATTCATCGTCGCGCAGCATGTTTTGCGCTGATTCGATGGCGGATTTATCCTCGCGGCGCTTTTCCTGAAGCAGCAGGTGATAAACGTCAGGCGCGATCTTGTAACCGCGCACATTCTCGCCTTTGAACTGTCGCGAAACCGTTGCAAATTCCTCGCGATGATCCGCCATAGGCGGAATGCCGCGTGGTTCCATTTCAAGCCACGGCTCGCATCCGACCGGGCCCAGATTGACTGGCGTTTTCCAGCCATCGGTTTCATCGGCGGCGTATTCGGGGGCCATCCAGTTGATCGGATCGGCGTCGGCGTCGAGGTGTTCCTGAAATCCAAGTTGGATGCTCATGCGGACGACGTCTTTTCGCCACCCGAGTGCCTCGCGGCATTGCCAGCCGTCAGGGGTTGAGAGCGAAACCGGCACGTCATCACTGACAGCAATTTTTCCATCGACCAAAAAGCCCGCGCGGCCACGAAATTGGCTGAAAAAGGTTGGAATGCCAAACTGGTGGACGATTGCGCAGATCGAATTTGCACCGGCCTGGAGCCAGGGTGAGATGTCGAGCAGATCGAACGAACAATGTTGCGGGAAAAAACGCGCCGGCCCGTGGTGGATGCGTCGGGCGTTTACATAAAGCGTGTACCTCGCATCGGCGGCCATTCGTACGATTGCTTCGGCGGGCTTGTCGGACAGATCGAATACGCGCCGAAAAAACGCGTATGAATTCCAAGGGCGCGACAAGTGCTGGCTGGGCCAGATCCATCGCCCGAACCATTGCTGGTTGCGCGGCGCAACAACGGAGCGCGCCGGTTGCTCAGTGGTGGCAGTGCGCGGCGATTGTTTGTTCGGGTCGGCCGGCGGATCGCCCGATGGCGGCGCGGCGCCGGCGGGGGGTGTGGCTGGCTGAGTGTTCGTACTTCCCGTCGGCTGGCTCATGCCGGTCCTTGATGCCGTTTGTCAGGCTCGCGGGCGGCCGCCCGGCCGGATGGTCGCCAGTGCGGTAAGCGGCTTGTCATCCTGCGACAGTGGACGATACTGTAACGCGCAGGCTTGGCAAGCGTTTAACAAAGCGGCCGCCCGCACACCACTTGTGAATGACAATACAGACAAATCCGGTTCGCGGCTGCGCGTGGCGCTCTTCATCACCTGCCTGACGGATCAATTTTATCCGCGGGTGGGGGTGGCGGTGACGCGAATACTTGAAAATCTTGGCTGTGACGTCGAATTTCCGCAGGCGCAAACGTGCTGCGGCCAGCCTTTTTTCAACAACGGATTTCATGACGAAGCCCGGCCATTGGCGAAGCGTTTCATCGAGATTTTTGAGTCCTACGACTACATCGTGACGCCAAGCGGCTCGTGCGCAGCGATGGTCCGCGAACAATATGAACGGCTTCTGCAAGACGATGCTGCCTGGGCGCCCGGGCTACATCGGGTCTTGTCGCGCACATATGAGTTCGTGGAGTTTTTGACAAAAATTTTGAATGCTGATCTGACATCGCTGCGCTTGCCGTCCGGCGAATCGATGACATACCACTATACCTGCCACCTGCGCGGCATTGGTGTGAAAGATGAAGGCGTGCGGCTGCTGCAACAGATAGGCAACATTGATTTCAAGCCATTGGAAAAAACCGATCAATGCTGCGGTTTCGGCGGCACGTTTGCGATCAAATACCCTGCCATCAGCGGCGCGATCGTGGGAGACAAGGCCGCCTGCATCGCTGCCACAGGCGCCCGAACGACCATCTGTAACGATGCAGGCTGCACAATGAACATCAGCGGCATGTGCCATCGGGCCGGCGTGGAAACGAAGGTGAGGCACATCGCTGAAGTGATCGCCGAAGCGATGGAAATCGATCTGGAGAACTGGTAGCCCGCCGCTCGACGAGGTTGCGATGATCCGTCTGACCCGCGAACAGGTGCGAACAGTTGATCGGCTGGCAATCGAGCGTTACGGGCTACCGGGGATTGTGCTGATGGAAAATGCGGCGCGCGCCGTGGTAGAAGTCGCCGTCCGCATGACAGATGGGATCAGCCAACCATCGGCGACTATTTTGTGCGGGCTTGGGAACAACGGCGGCGATGGGCTGGCTGTGGCGAGGCATCTGCACAATCGCGGCTGGCAACTATCGATTCAGCGTGCATCCACAGGCGATCGAGATTGGGAGGGAGATGCACGGATCAATGCGCAAATCGTGCGGGCGATGGGAATGGAAATCGGCGCATGCGACCCCGCTGCGCTGGTCGATGGCCGCGCGGATGTCGTGATCGACGCGATCTACGGCACCGGCTTGAGCGGCCACATGCGCGCCGAGGGCGCGAGGATGATGGAACAGTACGCCGAGGCGTGCAGGAAATACGGCGCGGCTGTGCTGGCAGTTGATCTGCCAAGTGGAATGGACTGCGACACCGGCGAGCCGCTCGGGCCAATAATTCCGGCCAATGAGACCGTCACCTTTGTCGCG
>JBBQCK010000474.1:0-3038 GCA_038318605.1 Tepidisphaerales bacterium
CATGCCGGGCCCGCTTCACATTAATGGTTCGGCGGCAGCGGCCCCACTGGCGGCCCAACGGGCTCAGGCTCTGGCATCACCGGGTTCGGCCCATCCGCCGGCGCCGGGTCAGGCTGTGCCGGCGCAATCATTACTGGCGCAACTGACTCATTGATGCGAACAGGTCTGGCCCCCACGAGCCACCCCAGCGCGAAAAGCGTGGACTGGGCCGCGATGCCGGCCGGCGCACTTGGAATAACACTGTGATTTTCCGCCATCAAGCCCGTAGGCGTGCGATAAACTGCGGTTGTGTCCATCCCCAGATGCGGCACGATCGCATTCATGCTCGGCAGCATCGAAACATCAATGTTCATCCCATCGCGCTGCATCTCTCCGCATGCCGCGGTCGCCGCGCCGTGAAGCAGCGGGTACCCTGTCTGGAAAAGCGCCTGCATATTCAGACAACCCGCAAAAACAGGCGCTCTCCCGCCATCAAACAATTGCTTGACCCGCGATGTGTCAGCGAAACCTTCCCCTGCTTTAGCTTCGCCTCGCCCCTTTGCGTCCAGCATCGATTTGATCATCTGCGGGTAGAGCGAAACGATCAGTTTGTCCTCCGTCAGACACCACGCCGGCGCTGCAACCCAGTCCTCGCCGATCGCATTCAGAAAATAGATTTTCTGGCCGGCGTACTCAATCTCCTTCACATAAATGCCGCGCCGGCGGTGCCATTCGTTCGCCGCATCCCGCGCATCGCGGTCCTGAGCCTCTTTCTCAATGGCCGCGACGAGCTTTTCATTCGCCGCGCTCAATCGCGCGCGATCCTTCACGTCCACCACCGCAGTCGCCCCCGTGATCACTAGCCCGCCCTGCGCCGGCGAGTTGTGAATCGTCACCAGATCACCCAGGCTCGCCAGCACATCTTTTTCAACACTGAAGCCAACTGCATCTTCAAACCGCTTGATGCCCAGATCAAAATCCTGCTGGGAATTGACGTCGATCTTCCCCAGCCGTTCGCGGATTTCATTGAATATCGCCCTTGAGTCAAAGTGCCCCGCAATCGCCAGCGTCGAGTCGGCCGGGATTCGCTTCAAGTCCTCCACCGTCAGCGGCTTGTCGCCCAATAAACCAAACACGCCAACCGGTCGGCCATCAAAGTTCACAAATGCCTTAGACACAAACCCATTCGCGTCCAGCCCCGCAACCGTGCCATATGTTTGCAGGTTATCGACACCGATCGCTGAAAGGACCCTTGCCGCTTCCGGTCCGCCAAGCGACTTTGCCATGACCAAAATCCGTGCAGCATTCACATATGCAATCGAGCCCTCTCGCTCAATGTGCGCTGCTCCGCGCAAATCGGCCAGCCATTTGGGACCAACCGCGCCGGCCGGCTTCGCCGTCCCCTCCAGAATCGGAACGATCCTCTGCGCCTCGTTCGGCCCCACTGTCACCACCATATATTCATCCGCCACCACGCCCCACGCCACCTGCGGTACGCCCTGTGGCGTCGGAACAATGTGCAGTGTCGCCGACCCGATTTTCAGATCGACCGTCGGCTGACCACGCATTTCCTTCAGCCAGATTGCTTCAAAGTTGTCCATCGACTGCTTCGCCGAAGCCATGCGATCCCTGCCCAGTCGGCTGATGATCGCCCCCTCACCGCTTGCGCCCCCGTCGCCGATCTCCAATGTCCCCAGATAAATTGCAGTCGGGCTGGTCAGCGCATCGAGAATCAATGGCGGCAATTCCTTCGCCATCAACTTGTCCGGTGGATTCCCGCCGCCGCTGCGTTCGATCGCCGCCAGTATTTCCTTCACAACCCCCTGAACCATCACCTGCACCTGCGGCTCGGCGAGCAGCTTCTCCGTCGGGTTGTCGCCGTTTGCGTCCGGCTTTGCCATCGAAGCCCACGTCACATACGCGATCGGATCCGCCGGCGCAATCGCCGACAGCTTCAAATCCCGATCCCCCGGCGGAACCCCAAGCGCCATCGACGTCAACATCTGCAAACTGAGAAACATCCCGTAGAAATAGGCTACCATCGGTGCCATCCCTTCATATGCAATTCGAAATTGACCAAACCCACCGTAGCCTACGAAACCCCGGACCCGCCTGCAATAACGTTGCGATCATCTTGCCAACCGCACGTCGCTCACCCTTGGTTCCGTCCATTTTTTCCCAGCTCCTCGCCTGTCCCATACAATTCCCGCCCACATGGTAAAACCCAAATCCGTACCCAATTGGAAAGCCGCCGAAAAGCATCTCCGTCAATCTGATCCCGTCATGGCCCAAATCATCGAGCGCGTCGGACCCTGCACCCTCTACTCACGCGGGCAGCCATTCATCGCGCTTCTCGAATCCATCTTCTCACAACAGATTTCAACGAAAGTCGCCGCCGTCCTGTTCACCCGCTTCACAAACCTCTTCCCGCGAAAACGCCCCACTCCAAAGGCCATCCTCACCCTCACCGACGAGCAACTCCAATCCTGCGGTCTCTCGCGCCAAAAGAGAGAATATGTCCGCGATCTCGCCCGCCGATTCCTTGATGGCTCCATCGTTCCGCGCCGGTTTCCCTCCATGACGGACGAACACGTGATTCAAGGACTGACGCACGTCAACGGCGTCGGCCGATGGACAGCCGAAATGTTTCTGATGTTCGTCCTCAATCGCCCGGACGTGCTTCCCGTCGATGATTTTGGCCTGCAAAAAAACGCGCAGTGCCAGTACAAACTGCGGAAACTCCCGGACAAAGCCCGCCTCAAAAAACTCGCCACAATGTGGCAACCTTGGCGCACCATTGCCACATGGTACCTCTGGCGCATCGGCGATCTCAAAGACAACTGACTTCTAACCCTCCGCTCGCCACCATTCCTCAAGCACGCCAGGCATTCGTGAATGTGTTTGGTTCGACATGCAAGTCGATACGGCCGACGGGAAGGTGATTAACGGCCTCTGCAACGGCATATTTTGGTCGATTCCCTCCCATCGCACGGCAGCTTTGGCTTACGCGATATCGCCTTCAGTGTTAGCATGATGGATCGATGCCATTTGCACGATCC
>JBBQCK010000475.1:0-3026 GCA_038318605.1 Tepidisphaerales bacterium
CGATGAATATCTCGAAGGTGCCGGTGCCGGTCAGGCCGAGGCTCGCGCGGGTTTGGCCTTTCTTGAATTGCAGCGGCAGCACGCCCATGCCCACCAGGTTGGAGCGATGGATGCGCTCAAAGCTCTCGGCGATGACCGCCTTGACGCCCAGCAGCAGCGTGCCCTTGGCGGCCCAGTCTCGGCTGGAGCCCATGCCGTAATCCTTGCCGGCCAACACGATCAGTGGCGTGGCGACTTCGTGATACTTTTCGGCAGCTTCATAAATGCTCATTGTTTCGTTCGACGGAAGATGCAACGTCCAGTTTCCTTCGGTGCCGGGGGCGAGAAGATTTTGAAGGCGGATGTTGGCGAAGGTGCCGCGGGTCATCACGCGATAATCGCCACGGCGCGCGCCATAGGAATTGAAATCGAGCGGCATGACGCCGTGGGAGATCAGAAATCGGCCGGCCGGGGAGTCCTTTTTAATACTGCCGGCAGGGGAAATATGATCGGTGGTGACCGAGTCACGCACCATGACCAAGACGCGCGCAGCGCGAATCGGCTGGATGGGTTTGGGCCCGCCAGCAAGGTCGTTGAAGAATGGGGGTTCTTGGATGTAAGCGCTGGCGGCGTCCCAGTCGAAAAGCTGGCCGCCCTTTAGTTCGATGGCGTTCCATGCTTCGTTGCCTTTTTCAACATTGCCATATTGGCGGGTGAACATTTCAGGAGAAAGCGATGCGCTGATTGTTTCGGCGACTTCCTGCTGGCTTGGCCAGATATCGCGGAGATAGACGGGTTTTCCGTCCGATCCGGCGCCGAGCGGTTCGGTCGCCAGATCGACATCGACGCTGCCAGCGATGGCAAATGCGACGACCAGGGGCGGGCTGGCGAGGTAGTTGGCCTTGACGTGGGGGTTGATCCGGCCTTCAAAATTGCGATTGCCGCTGAGCACGGCGGCGGCAACAAGATCGCCATCCTCGACGGCGCGAGCGACGTTGTCTGGCAGCGGCCCGGAATTGCCGATGCAGGTCATGCAGCCGTAGCCGGTGGTCTGGAATCCGAGCTGATCGAGATACTGGTTCAGACCTGACTTCTCGTAATAATCCGTCACCACGCGGCTGCCGGGCGAGAGGCTGGATTTCACATACGCGGGAACCTTCAGCCCTTTTTGAACCGCCTTTTTCGCCAGCAAGCCAGCGGCGATCATCACCGAAGGATTCGAGGTATTGGTGCAGCGTGTGATGGCGGCGATGACGACATCGCCGTGGGCCATATGCACGGATTTGCCGTTAAAACGGGCGGTGCCGCGCGGCGGATCACCGGGTGAGGCGGCTTCGCCGGCCACGCGCACGACGCGGTCGGCGGGGGCGCGCTCTTCGGCGGGCTTCTTAAAATGCCCAAGCAGATCCTTCTCGAACGATCGCTTCAACTGATTCAATTCAACGCGATCCTGTGGCCGGCGCGGGCCGGCGACGCTGGGCGTGACGGTGCTCATATCGAGCACGAGTTTTTCGTTGAAGGTTGCCTCATATCCCTTTTCGCGCCAAAGGCCCTGCTCCTTGCAATAGCGCTCGACGAGGTCGATCTGATGCTTGGGTCGGCCGGTCAGCCGCAGATAGGCAAGTGTCAAATCGTCCACCGGGAAAAAGCCCATGGTCGCGCCGTATTCCGGCGCCATGTTGGCAATGGTGGCTCGATCGGCGACGGTCATGGAGTCGAGTCCGGCGCCGAAAAATTCGACGAACTTATCGACCACGCCGTGGCCACGAAGGATCTGTGTGACAGCGAGTACGAGGTCGGTGGCGGTGGCGCCTTCGGGGAGTCGGCCTTTCAATTCAAAGCCGACGACCTGCGGCATGGTCATGAATATGGGCTGGCCGAGCATGCAGGCCTCGGCTTCGATTCCTCCGACGCCCCATCCGACGACGCCGAGGCCATTGATCATCGTCGTGTGCGAATCTGTGCCGACCAGCGTGTCAGGGAACGCCACGCCATCGCGGGTCTGAACGACCGATGCGATGTATTCGAGGTTCACCTGATGGACGATTCCGGTTCCGGGAGGCACGACGCGAAAGTTATTAAACGCGGTCTGGCCCCACTTTAGAAATTCATAGCGCTCGCGGTTGCGCTCGAATTCCTTTTGCGTGTTGTTGAGCAGCGCCATTCCCGATCCGAAATCGTCCACCTGCACGGAGTGATCGATGACCAGATCGACGGGCACCAGCGGATTGATGCGACCGGGATCGCCGCCGGCGCGTTTCATAGCGCTGCGCATGGCGGCGAGATCAACGACGGCGGGGACGCCTGTAAAATCCTGGAGGATGACACGGGCGACCTTGAAGGGAATTTCCGTCGCCTCGAGGGCTGCCTTTGGGCTCCAATCGGCGAGGCGGCGGACATCGTCGCTGGAGACTTCAAATTCGTCGTTGTTCCGCAGGCAGCTTTCAAGAAGGACGCGGATGCTGATCGGGAGCTTGTCGATTGCGCCGACGCCGGCGCGCGACAGCGCCTTGAGGCTGTAGTAGCTCAGATTTCCGGAGGAGGTTTCAAGCGTGGCTTTGGCGCCAAACGGATCGGTGGGGTGGGGCATGGCTCACTTGTGTAAAAGAACGACGAAAACCCGCTGCAACCGGCTGGCCGCGCGGCGTCAATGGACTGATTCGATTCTATGGATGGAACAGACGCCCTCAATAGTCGCGGCCCGAGAGAAGAGTTGGGACAATCAATAAGGCGGTGTGACCGCAAAGGATCGCACCGCCCGTGCAGGACGGATGCATTCGCTTCATTTCCAAGAAAATCCGATCTGAAGGCACTTTTTCGCGGTTTGGCATCGGGCGATGCAATGAAAATTTCGACTGGTGGACGTCGTGCGGCGACAACCGGTGCCGTTTGCGTGTGGCGAGCCGAGATCATTTGCACAAGCAGCAGAAAAAAGAGAGGGCCGAAACGTTCGATGAAAGCGATTGAGTTTAAGATCGTGATGGGTCGTGATTTTATGCGGAAAATTGAGAGATTGGGGCTTTTCGGAATTGGCGTATGTCGGCACA
>JBBQCK010000476.1:0-3023 GCA_038318605.1 Tepidisphaerales bacterium
TCATCATGCGCAGTTCAGGGAACCGGCCAAGCAGATGCGCCACGCCCTTGGCCGAGATGCCATGAACGGTAACGGGTGCGCCCTGGACGTCGACGGTCTCGATCTTGGGGGCGATATCGATCAGGCCAACCATGAGAAGTCCTTTGTCGTTGCTTCGATCAAGCCGTGCGTGCGGCAGCTACGCCGAAAGCCGCACCGGCAGCGATAGAAAAGTGATCGCAAATGAGAAAGGAAAGAAGTTGCCCGTTTTCGGCAACAGGTTGCCCCTCGACGAACTTGACAGCACACGCCGCCGGTGTGCGGCGGCTGGGCATTACAGTCTTTTTCTTGAGGGTGCGCGGCTCAGCGGAGCCCGTTCGCAGCAGGCACAGTACGGCACAAGGCAACGGCCTTTGGCATTCACAAAGACCTTCAATTCATGTTCGGTTTTGGAGGTACAGCGTCATCGCACTGCAACATGGTCGTGGCCAAATCGGTAGCGATTGACTGCGCCTAGCCAAAAACATAATGTGTTGCGCCCGGCATACGCCGGCGACGGGAGGCGACGTTTGTCCCAGATTATCACGCGGCTTTTGCCGCTATTGTCGCTGGTCATTTTTAATCCCAGCATCGCCAGTGCGCAAAGCGATCGAACGCCGAACCTGAAATTGGGTGACGCGGTCGTCACTGGATTTTCCGGAACGATTGCCCCCGAACCGAGCAAGCCGCGCCCCGCCAACAAATCTCCGATCGATCTGACATTCATCAATCCGGACGGCCCATCGGCCCGCATCGTCGATGTGAGCAAGCCGGGCTATGTCTGGGATGGCCGTCTGTTCCAGGCGCCAAAGACCTTCAATGTATTGTCTAAGGACGCCGGCCAGGTTTTCGGCGTCGCACTCGATGATGCCGCGCAACCCAATATTTATGTCGCCGCCACTTCGGCGTTCGGCCTCAACATCGTCAGCCGCGGACGCGACGGACAGCCTGAGCGCCGAAAGAAGGGTGGACCCGGCGCCGGCTGGATGAAGGGACAATTCGGCCTCGACCTGCAAGGTGGTCCCGGAGCCATCTACAAAGTCGACGGCCGCACCGGCGTGGTAACGCTGTTTGCCAACGTCACGCTCGATGGCGTGCCCAATCCAGGCCCCGGCCTCGGCAATCTCGCCTACGATTCCACGCACAAGCAAATATTCGTGTCGGATCTCTACACCGGCATGATCCATCGCTTCGATCTCGATGGCAAAGAACTCGATCGCTACGATCACGGCGTGACCGGACTGACGGTGGCCAAGCTCGCAGCCGTTGCATTCGATCCCAAGAACCGCCCCAACATCGCCAGCGACCGCTTCGACAGCGAAAAGCCGGACAGCTGGGGCTTTGCGCCAGCGCCGCGCCGGGTCTTCGGCCTCGCCGTGCATGAAGGCCGGCTCTATTACTCCGTCACGTCGGGCCCGCAGATTTGGTCGGTCGGCATCGCGCGCGACGGCAGCTTCGCCGCCGATCCGCGCTGGGAGCTCGATGTGCCGGCGCAGGCCGGTCCGCTGCCGGTTTCCGATATCGCCTTCTCGCAAAAGGGCGCGATGATCCTGGCGCAGCGCGCACTGATCGCCGGTTCTTACGATTATTCCGCCTTTACCCGGCCCGGCGAACCGCAGGTGTTCCGCATCTGGCTGAAGGGCCCGAAAGATCCGCCGTCGCCCGGCCGCTGGAGGATCACGCCGGAAGAATACGCCATCGGCTTTGCCGGCAATTACCGCAACACCAATGGCGGCGTCGCGCTCGGTTACGGATACGGCCGGGACGGTGCGCTCAGCGCCATGGCCTGCGAATTCTCGCTGTGGACCACCGCGCAAAATATCCGCAATGCAACGGCGCTGAAGAGCCAGCTCGATCCCGGCGGCCCGCTGGTGGTGCACGGGTTGGCGGGTGTGCCGGCGAGCCCGGTGCGCGATTTCAACGAACCACCATGGATGAGCTACGCCGTCGATTACGACGACGCGTTGCGCGATCCGCGCGCCACTGGCCACATGGGCAGCGTGCGCATCTACAGCAAGCCGTGCGCGCCGCCGGCGGGCTATAGCGGGCCCGGTTATCCGGCCAATCCGCCCTACGTCGTCGTCGGCGGCGGAGGCAGTGACGGCGGCGGCTGCGCCGGCCCAAATTGCGGTTCGGGCAAGCCGATCGACGTGAAGGTCGAGAAGACCGGCGGCACCAGCCCACCGCCCGATGTCCCTTGGTATAGTTTCTCCCTCACCGTCACCAATGTGCTGAACCCGTTCAACGGCCACAACATCATCACGGTGTCCGATGTGGTCCCGCCGGGGATGATGTTTACTTCGAGCACGGTTACGCCCGCATCGGATTGGACCTGCACGCCGCTGACGATCCCGCCCATCCTGGCCGCGGGCAACACTGTCAGTTGCACCTACGTCGGCAATGGTCCCACCGCGCCGAACCAAGTGCTCGGCAAGATCGATTTCATCGCCATGGCCACTGGTCCGGGACCGTATCCGCCGTTCACCAATTGCGCAGCGCTCGGCATCCAATCGTCTGAATTTAAGGACACAGATCCGTCCAATGACAAGGCTTGTGTCACCATCATCAAGCCGAAAACGGAAACCGACCTCGGCATCGCGAAAGTCGGCGAAGTCAATCTCGACAATCCGAAGGGTCCGTATAATTTCACAATTGGCGTGCGCAATCTCGGCAGCGTCATCACTACGCCGACGACACTGACCATGACGGACGTCGTCCCGGCCGGGATGACTTTCACCAACATCACTTCGTCGAATTGGAATTGTCTTCCGTTTCCCGGGCCGCCGATTGCGGCGGGCAACACGGTAACCTGCACCTATACCGGCAGCTTCCCGATCGCTGCCAACCAGGCGCTCGGCTGGATCACCATCGTCGCTACCGGCGGCAACGGTTCCTACACAAATTGCGCGAATCTCGGCCAGAGCGACGGCGACCCGTCGAACGACAAAGCCTGCGCCACGGTCCAAAAGGACTACGGCAATCTTATCGTTGGTAAGGAGATCATC
>JBBQCK010000477.1:0-2997 GCA_038318605.1 Tepidisphaerales bacterium
AGCGAGGTCGCCGACGCCAAACGCCGCAAAGTCGATCCGTATGAACTGCTGGTGGCCGAGGCGGCGTCGGCGACCGCCGGCGCGGGCGGTTTGTTCTTCCTTCCCTACCTGACCGGCGAACGATGTCCCCATCCCGATCCAACGGCTCGAGGCGGATGGATCGGCCTGACCGCGCGCTCGACGCGGGCCGATATGATCCGCGCATTAATGGAAGGCATCACCTTCGGCATGCGCGACGCTATGGAGATCATGCGAACCATGGGCATCACCCCCAGCCAGGTCCGCGCCAGCGGCGGCGGCGCGAGAAGTGCCTTCTGGCGGCAACTCCAGGCCGATATCTATCGCCAGCCCATCGTCACCACCAACGCCGCCGAAGGTCCCGCCTACGGCGTCGCGCTTCTCGCGGGCGTGGGCACGGGCGTCTGGTCCAGCGTTGAAGAAGCCTGCCGCGCCACCATCCGACAGATGGCCAAGGTCTCGCCGCGGAAAAAAGCGGCCGAAAACTACGAACGCAGCTATCGGATTTACGACAAGCTTTATTTCGATCTGCGCGAGCGATTTGCCGAAATCACGGACCTGGGCGGCTGAAATGCGCCGCATTTTTTGTCTATAAAATGACCGGACGCACTTTGCGGCGGAAAATTCGCTTGCGGCCGACGCATTTACGCCACACAATATGATTTTGGCAACGCGCGAACGTCGCCGTTTCACTTCTCAATTCGCGCGGCATGCCGGGACAGACAAGGACACTCACCGGGAAGCGCATCGATGACCCAGGCGCATCCATTCCCGCCGATGCCCGAGATCGGCAGACCAGAAACGCATTACGCGCGCCTACTGCACGCGGCAGACAAGGCTTCCGATCCACATGCGCACGAGGCCGCCAAGGTCGGCCAATATGTGACGCTTGCTCTCGATCCAATGCTGACGTGGGACGAAAAACTTAAATATTTCCGCCATGCCCTGAAGCGACATTGCCAGCCTCCGCCCTTCCCCGATGACACCACATGGATGTATTACCGCAATCTGTCTGAAATTATCCGCCATCACGCCGGCGCCGAGGCGCTGCGCATCGCCAGCACCGAGGATGACCTGTATGCCGCGCGGCTGTCGATGGGCCAGGAGCGCCACAAGATCGAGGATGAAGCCGAATTGTTCTTTGCCCGCCTGCTCGGCAGCGAGGAAAAATGTCCCGAGCACTTTAACGTCGAAGACTGGCAGCAACTTCGCCTGATCCGCAATCAATGGGTTTGATCGGAGCGAACGAGCCGCGCATACCCGCCGATCTCGATGTCGATCGCGCGATCAGTGCTGCCAACGTCAAACATCCGGCCGGATGCGCCCACCGCATCGAATATCTGCGCCTGGCAACGAACAACCGCCTTGTCGGCATCAATCCGTACGCGCCGGCTTGAGGAACCATTCAGCAGGTATACGTCCCTCCCGTCCGGCAGCGGCAACGGGAAATCCGCATAGAGCGCCGCGATCACTTCATTCTTGCCGCGAAACAGGGTGTATGGGTTGTGGCCCAACACAATCGCCGGTTCGAACGCGCCGTGCGTCAGCGTATCGCGATGCGCATCGTAAAACGCGATCCAGTGGCGAACAATTTCCAGGTGAGTCTTGGGGTAGCGGTCAAATTCGATGCTGATCATCGGCACGGCGCTGACGGCGCTGATCATGTGCCGGGCGACGTTCTCATCCGTATCGTCCATCGGCCAGAGCGCCGGGTCGAAGTAAACAGCGCGGTCGGGAAAAAGCAGCCGCAGCATCGCGCAGTTGAATCGGTTCTGATGAAAATTGATCGGCACGTCCGGCGATCGGTAGCAATTCGTCCAGCGCCGCGCCGCCAGGTTTGAATAGCTCTGTCTGCATTCGATCATGAAGTCGGAATTGTCGCGCTGCAAAAGGTCCGCGACCGATCCCAGCAGGTCCTGCAAAGCCGGCCCGGACTCCGCGCCTCCCGGCAGCGGCGCCATGCCTTCATCCATCTTTGCGCCGACGCCATCAACAAAATCGATCTTCAGCCCGTCCAGCCTATAGTCCCGCGCCAGTCGAAGCAGCATCTTGCGGATGTGTTCAATGACCGCCGGATAACGCGGATCGAGATATACGTTGTCGCTGAACGGCGAATCACCGCCGCGCCGAAAGCCTTTGTCCTTCAGTTCATTGAACATCGCGGAGCGCCATCCCAGGAAAAATGGCGCAACCCAAAGCATGTAACGCATCCCCGTCGCCTGAATCCTGCGCACGTGCGCCGCAAAATCGGGAAACTTGCGCTCGTGCGGAAGCCACTCGCCGTTGTACGCATACGTCTGGCCGCCGGCGAGGCGATCGTTTTGAGCTGTCTTGTCCGGCCAATCCTGCCAGCCGTCATCCATCAGCAGCGTCCGAAATCCCAACTCCCGGGCAATCCGCGCATTCGTCTCGGTCCAGTCCGCGGTGACATCCGTATGCGCCGCCGTCCAGGTGCAGAACACCGGGTCGTAAGCACATTCCGGGACCGGCAGAATCGCCTGCGGCGCATACACCTCAACAAATTGTCGATATGCCAGCAACAACTCCGCCAGCGGCATCGTGTCCAGGCAGACAAACACCGCCTCGACATGCTCCATCCTTCGCAACACGCCGCCGACCGGCTTCTCCACCTTCAGCGAAACGTTGCGAGTGTGCTCGCTAAGTGTGTAGCCGATCGTTGTCGGCGTAAGCTGGTCCGCCAGGCCAAACGCAATTCGGTTACGACCGCTTTGATGCAAAAATGCCCAAAACGGTGGAGGCTCGGTGGCGCTGGTCTTGAATGTTCGCCTCCAGAACGGAAGCCGCACAAGATCCTGCACGCTGCCGTATGGGTGATAAAGCCCGTGCATGTCGGCCGCCGAAAACTCGACCGATATTTCAAGCCGGTCAATTTGAAAAGACACACCGGCCGCGTTCAGGTCAAGCCGCACCGCCCAGGTTTTGTCAAAGCCATCAAGGGCCTCCACGACGACGCGATCA
>JBBQCK010000478.1:0-2993 GCA_038318605.1 Tepidisphaerales bacterium
CATCAGCAGCGGCCCGCTTGATCAAACGGGCTTCGACCTCCGGCGTCAGGGAAATGATCAGGCTCATGGTCGCTCGCTGCAACAATAATAGCCTCGTCGATCGCAACCGGCCACGGAATATTGCATCATTTCCCTGGCCCGTGCGTATGGCTAGAGTGATGTGCTGCGCTCGCCGCCATGGGCGTCGTTCCACGTTTTTGCCGGCGTTGATCGCCTCACCGGAGCTTCTAAATGTTACACGCCCGAAAGTTGCCCGCATTGATTCTCACCATGCTCATGCCATTTGCGGCCCGCAAGGCCCAAGCCGTCGCCGGACAGATTGAATTTCAACGCGACGTGCTGCCCAACGGCCTTCGAGTCATATATGCACCGCTCCATCAGGCGCCGGTCGTGCATGTGCGGGTGGTTTATGAGGTCGGCTCGCGCGACGAACGGCCGGACCGTCAGGGTTTCGCGCACATGTTTGAGCACATGATGTTCCGCGGCTCGGCCCATGTGAAGCCCGAGGAGCACATGAAACTGATCGGTTCCGTCGGCGGCATGAGCAACGCCTTCACAAGCTTCGACCAGACCGTGTATGTCAACACAATTCCCGCCAACCAGCTTGAAATGGCGCTCTACCTCGAAGCCGACCGCATGGCGTCTTTTAAAGTTAGTGCCGCCATCTATACGACCGAACGCAAAGTGGTCAGCGAGGAGTGGGGCCGCAAGCAAAACGCACCTTACGGCACGGTGCTCGAGGATTTTCTTAAGACGGCATACACCACCCACAGCTATCGCTGGACACCGATAGGCAACATGGATCACCTTCGCGCCGCGCCGGTCGAGGAACTGCAGGATTTTTTCAACAAATACTACGTTCCAAACAACGCCGCGCTGGTCATCTCCGGCGACATCGACATCGAACGCACACGCAAATGGGTCAATCGCTATTTCGCGTGGATTCCGCGCGGCGATGTCATCCATCGCATCGCCCAGAAGGAACCCGTGCAGACCGAGGCCCGCCGCATCGAGGTTGCCAGAAGCTGGCCGCTGGCGATGGTTTTGATCGGCTACAAGCTGCCGCCCTACGAAAATGAAGTGCAATATCCGCTGTCACTTCTGGCCGACATTCTCGGCAACGGCGCCGCCAGCCGGCTCGATCGGGCGCTGGTCACCGGCGACAAACCGCTGTGCGCGCACGCAGACGCATCACATTCGGCGCTGGCCGACGGCGGATTTCTTGCGCTCAACGCCCAAGTGCTCGTCGGCCGCGATCCCGCCGATGTCGAGCAGCGTGTGCGCGACGTTGTTGCCGACGTCATCGCCAACGGAGTGACCGCCGAGGAGCTCGATCAGGCGAAGAATCGCGCTCGTGTCGAGTTGATTCGCGGCCGGCAAACCTGCGAGCCGATCGCCACGCAGCTTGGACAGGAGGAAGTCTTCGGCCACGACGCCACTCGCGTGAACACGGAGCTGGCTTCGCTGGAAAAGGTCACGCCAGCCGACATTCAGGCGGCGGCTACACTTTATATGTCGCCTGAGCGCGCCACCACGATGATCGTACATCCCGACCCTGCCCGCGCCGCGCGTGAAGCCGCCGGCGCCGCCACCCGCACCGCCGCCGCGCCCGTAGCGCCATCCACGCGGCCGGTGGAGGCGCGCAAGGTTGAGTTTCCCGAGAATTATCCCGCCGATCCGCCGGTCGCCGGCGAACCGCTGAAAATAGCCTTCGACAAGGGAACCGAATCAAAAATCGGCGACATCACCGTCATCGTCATGCCCGACAGTCGCCTTCCGCTGGTGAACTGGTCGTTGACGATGCGGATGGGAAATCACTGCGAAAAGCCCGGCCAGGAGGGCCTTGCCGCACTTACTCAAAATATGATCGGCCGAGGCGCGGCGGGAGTTTCGTATCTCGATCAGTCACGCGACCTCGACGCGCGCGGCATCGATATCGGAGTCAGCGATGGTGGTGATTTCACCCGCATCAGTGGATCATCCACCACGGACCAGCTCGATTACGCAATGACGTGGACGCGTAATTTCCTGCTCAAGCCAAATTTCGATCCAGGTGAATTCGAGAAGCTGAAGTCATCTTCCGCGACCCAGCTCATACGATCTCGCGAAGACCCGGAGACGGTTGCCAATTGGGAATTGGACGCGGCGCTTTACGGCCAGAGCCGCGTCGGCCGGCACGCCACGGTCGAATCGATCGCAGCGATGACGCTGGACGACGCCAAGGCCTTTTACAAATCGGTCTATGTGCCTTCGGGAGCGATCCTCATCATCAGTGGCGATGTTTCTGTTGAGCACGGCAAGGAGCTTGCTGCGAGTCTGTTGAAAGACTGGACCGGCGAAAAGCCCCCGACCGCAACCTATGATTTCCCGCCGGCGACCAAAACCCGTCACATCATCCTCATCGATCGCCCCGATGGCCGGCAGAGCATGATCCGCATGCGCATCGGCGCTTACGACATCCACAGCGACGAGAAATTCGCCGGCACTGTCGCCGATCGCATCTTGTCCCATGGCATCGATTCACGATTGGGCGAATATGTCCGCGCGGAAAAAGGCTATGTCTACAGCGTGTGGGGCATGTTCACGCCCAGCCGCAACGCCGGCCATTTCGCGGCCGGCACCGAGACCAGTTTCCCGACAACCGCCGACACGATCGAGGCGATGTTCAAGGTCTTCAACGACATGCGCACCGAACCGGTCACTGCCGACGAGCTTGCCAATACCAAGAGCCGCGTCAGTGGCAGCATGGCTATGCAGGTGCAGACGATCCAGCAGCAGGCTGAATATCGCGTGAACGGGATTTTGAACGGCTATCCAGTAGACTATTACGAAAAATACCCACAACAGATCGACGCCGTGACGGCCGACGCAGTACAGACGGTCATGAAAAAATATGTGCGTGATGATGCAATGACGGTTGTCGTGGTAGCGCCGGCGGACAAAGTGGCCGCACAACTGACGCGCCTCGGCGAGGTCGAAATTCTGCCAATGCC
>JBBQCK010000479.1:0-2991 GCA_038318605.1 Tepidisphaerales bacterium
GACATTCGACCGCTGCAATCTCCGTGTCTGTATCGTTGTCGCGGCGGATGATCGTTGCCCGGCCATTCTCAAAAATGGCCGCATAAAAACGGCGCGAGTGCCGATACCGAAAAATCACGCTTCGCCGGCCCGACAGGCTCATTGGCTTCAGGTCCACTTCAACCAGCAGCTCACGCCACCGCCCGTCGCCAACGGCGAGCATCGGCTCCCATTTTCCGGGCACGCTCGTCTGCTCGAGCGCCCGCTCACCATCATTTTCCAGCACAATCTGCCAGTTCCCGCGGCTGGTGCGGTGATAGCTGTGATGTAGAACCGTCTCGCGAAATCGCCCCGACCCGGCCAGCGCCGGCACAACGTGATATTCACCCGCCGGCGAATAATCCCCGGCGATCACCGCAATCGGCATCGCCGAAAAGTCCTCGTCCATCAAAACAGTTCGTCCATTGTTCGTTCCCATTGCCTTTTGCTCCTCGTTTAGCCCGCCTTGCCAGCCTTCTTAAAAGTCTCCCCAAATCTTGCGCGGCCCGCCCCACTTTCGCCAGCGGCGATTTCCCGATTGACCCGTCGAGTCAAACCGGCGCAGCGCACCGTCCAGGATAGGCGCATTTCTCTTGCTCCCAGCCCACGCGTCGCTGACAATACCCCAAGTCTTCACGGATGAAACGATAGCCTTTGCCCTCCCACGGACGGGATCATGTTCGAACGCCGGCTCAAAATCCTCCTCGTCGGAATCGCCGCCATCACGCTGCTGCTTGTGTTGCGATCCGGCCAATTACAGGTCATCAACGGCGATGCCTGGCGCAAAAAAGCCTCCGAGAGCATGCAACGCCCCACGCTCGTCGAAACCACGCGTGGCCGCATTCTCGATTTTCGCGGCCGCGAGTTGGCGATCGACGAACCCTGCACCGATGCCTGCGTCGATTACCGCGCCATTTCCCTGAATGAGGAATGGATCAAGGGAGTCGCCCTCGATCGGCTCAAGATGAAGATGGCGCGAGACTACGCCGCCTCCGATCGCAAACAGCGCGAGAAGCTGCTCACCGAGGAAATTGCCCGCGTTCACACCGACATCGACGCCATGTGGGAGATTCTGGCGCAGAAGACCGGCAAACCAATCGCCGAAGCGCGCGAGGAGATCGACCAGACCCGCCGCGCCATACGCCAGCGCGTGCAGATGTGCCGCCGCCTCGTCTGGTACAACCGCTACAACAAGGCCATGACCCGCCATGATGATGCCGCGCCCGATCCGTGGTATCGGCGCTGGGTCGTCTGGGGCGGCGATGATGGCCCCGACCTCGACAGCTTTGCCGTAACCGTCGATGAGCAGGAGCGCGCCCACGTCATCCTCCATGCGATCGACGATCAGACCTACATCGACCTCGGCAAAATCCTTCATCGCGCCCCCGGCCTCGAATTGCGCCGCAGCAAACATCGCCTTTACCCCTACGGCGCCAACAGTTGTCATGTCATCGGCACGATGTCGATGGTCATGCGCCAGGACATCGACGAAGACGATGACGAACTGACCCAGCTTCGCCCCAACGACCAGATCGGCCGCACCGGCCTCGAAGCGCTGGCCGACAAGCTGCTGCGCGGCCGGCGCGGGCGCATCCTGCGCGTGGCCGGACAGGAAAAACCCGTCGAATCAAACGAGCCCACGATCGGCAGGGACGTGCGCGCCACCATCGATGTCGAGCTTCAGCAAACAATCATTGACGCCTTCGCCCTCGAGCGCAAATCGATCGAATATCGCAGCGACACCACCGCCGAAGACCGCTCGCGCAGCAATCTTCACGGCGCTGCTGTTCTCATCGACGTGCCCACGGGCGAGGTGCGGGCCATGGTCTCCTGCCCGGGCTATGATCTCAATCAGTTCGACCAGCTTTATCCAGCGCTAAATACCGATGACCTTAATCTGCCGCTGCTCAACCGCGCCACGCAGGATGTCGCCGAACCGGGCTCGACCGCCAAGCTCATCATGGCGCTCGGCGTCCTTCAGGATCGCGTGATGACGCCCGCCGACACGATCGAATGCACGGGGTATCTCGTACTGGCCGGCGTGCGATACAGCTTCGGGCGCTGCTGGACGATGCGACAGTTCCACATCGCACATCATGCCACGCCTCCCGCCGCCCATCCCACCGGATTCCTCACCGTCTCCGATGCATTGGAACGCAGTTGCAACGTCTTCTACGAAACCGTCGCCGATCGCCTCGGCCTTGATCGCGTGGCGTATTGGTACGATCGACTGGGTCTTGGGCGCATCACCGGCGTTGGCATCGATGAAAGCCGCGGCCGCATCCCCCGCGCCGAAGCGCTCAGCAGATCGGCCATCGCCCGACGCAGCACCCTCTGGTCTGCCGGTATCGGTCAGGGCGAAGTCGGCGCAACCCCGCTGCATATGGCGAATCTGGCGGCCACCATCGCCCGCGACGGCGTCTGGATGAAGCCGCGTCTGCTCACCGGCCTGAGTGCCGAGGATCAGACCAGCCTGCGCTGGCCGGTATCAGGCTCGCAGGAAATTCCTGATCGCGTCGATCTTGGCTTCAGGCCGGAAGTGCTCGCGGCCGTACACGAAGGAATGTTCCGCGTGGTGAATGGCCCGCCCGGCGCCGCCACCGGCCGCACCGCCGCCATGGCCGAGCTTTCCGTCGCCGGCAAAACCGGCTCCGCCCAGGTGCCCAAACTGCGCATCCGCCAGCGCGATGCGGCCGGCAAGGTCATGCTGCTCGACAACGGCCGAATCGACTGGAAACCCATCGAACCCGACGCCTATTCCTGGTATCAGGGCGTCGGCGACAACCACGAGAATCTGGCCCACGCCTGGTTCGTCGGCTACGCCCCTGCCGACAATCCCAAACTCGCCATCGCAGTGCTGGTCGAATACGGCGGCAGCGGCGGCGCCATCGCCGGACGGGTCGCCAAAGACATCCTCGAAGAATGCCGCCGGCAGGGGTATTTGGGCAAAGCAGCGGTCGGTGGGCAGTAGGC
>JBBQCK010000480.1:0-2989 GCA_038318605.1 Tepidisphaerales bacterium
AGTTGATGATTTCCCGCGGTGTACCTTCGAAAAACTTTCGTCCGGCGTCGATGATGACCGCTCGATCGCACACTTTCAGCGCCGTCGGCACGTCATGGTCGGTTATCAGGATACTCTTTCCAAACTCCCTTTTCAGCCGCAAAACTTCCTGCTGCAGATCTTCCTTGGCGATCGGGTCCACGCCCGCGAAGGGTTCATCGAGCAGAATCAGCTTGGGCTGCGTAATCAGACCCCTGGCGATTTCCAGCTTCCGCCGTTCGCCGCCGCTGAGTGTGTTCGCCTCCTGGTTGCGATTTTTGGTCAGGCCGAATTGTTCCAGCAACTCGGTCGCCCGCTGATTACGATCGTGGCGGCTCAGGTTGAGCGTCTCAAGAATCGCCTGAAGGTTTTGCCAAACGCTCAGGCGGCGAAAATCCGATCGCTCCTGCGACAGATATCCCATCCCGCGCCGCGCACGTTTGTACATTGGAAGATGCGTCACATCGTATCCGTCGAACGCCACCGCGCCGGCATCGGGGCGAACCATCCCCATGATCATCCGAAACGTGGTGGTCTTGCCCGCGCCGTTTCGCCCGAGGATTCCGACCACTTCCTGTTGGCGAACGACAAAGCTGACGTCATCCACAACGGTGCGGCCGGAATATGCTTTGACGAGTTTGGTGGTTTCCAGAAGGTTCATCGTTGGCCGCGCCATGTTACGGCTGGGCGGGCTAAGCGAAAGTGAACATTCATTTGTCCCTTCGCATGCAGGTTCGCCGGCCGAGAATTATCGTGGATGCGCCTTCCAGTTCGCCCGCGTTGGATCGTCAAGTTGTTCCAGCAAACCGCCTCCATCCGCCCGATAGCAGGCTGGCGGCGGATCCAATGCTGCGTTCCGGCATCACCCCCGTTTGTCGCGCCTCTGCGCAAATCGAAATATCTCACAGACCACCAGTCCAGCCCGTCACCGGCCATATGTGGATAACCTGTGGAGCATAAAGTCAGGGAACCCGATGCATTCCCAAATCGTTGTCTGTAAAGATTTTGTCTTCATTCACCCAAAGCGCATTCTGAAAAGAATGGCAAACGTCCGATAATCTGGCGGATTCGCGTAATTGTATTGCAAACAACGCTTTACGGTCCTCTTTCAGACACAGTCCATAGCAGCGGCTGTCCAAAAACTGCGAAAAACAGCCTATTTTACGGCATCTTCGATTCAAACGCGGTATTTGCGGCAGACTGTCACGCGGGCTGCCGCTCATTGTGGATAACCCGGTGAATACGGGCTGTTGCCTTCATGTCGCCAAATTGCAGCATCTGCATCGAGTAGGTCATCAGAAAACAGAGCGGTGTTTTGCGTTTGTCGAAAGAAATTGTTAATGTTTAGTCCGCTCGCTCCGCGGTTCGTCGGCAGGCTTTTTCTGGCCCGCCCACCGCCGGCCACGGTGAATCGAGCATGTTTCGCGATGTCGGCATGGTGTGCCGGCATACACACTTCAGTATCCGGAAAACACGGCCAGCAGTGCGCCGAATTCTCGGCGGAAGGTGAGCAGCAGCCATGTCGCTCGTCACGGGGAAGGTTAAGTGGTTTAACGACCAAAAAGGTTTCGGCTTCATTGCCGATGAGGCAGGCCGGGATGTATTCGTGCATCACACGATCATTGAAGGCGAAGGCTTCAAGACGCTCACCGATGGCGAAAGCGTCGAGTATGAGGCTGAGGAAACACCCAAAGGTCTAAAGGCGACGCGGGTGAAGCGCGCCGCCGTGCCGGCCGCGACTGCCCCCGCTTAAAACACCGCACATCTGAACAGCATTCACGCAGCGCGGCGCGGCATCGGCCGTAGCGGCGGAAGCGGTACGTGCATTGGCTGAATGACGGCGGAACGCGGCTTCAGGCGGCGCATCACCGCATTCGCGCCGCGGGCGGCGGCCAGCGCGAGGCAAATCGACATCGGCAGACGCGGGCACGGCGTTTCATCGCTGAGCGAAAGGCGCTGCGGAAGCAGGTCGCGCAGAATCGATTCAAATCGCCATTGCGGAACCCAATCCGCGCCAAACTGCTCGAAATGCGGCTGCACGAAGTTGACATCCAGCACTGAAAATCCGCGGTCGCGAAGCCGAAGAAGCAACTGCCCGTAAGCGAATTTCGAAGAGTGGCTAGCGTGGTGGTACATCGATTCCACGCTGATGAATCCGCCGATCTGAATGCCGAACAATCCGCCGGCAAGGTGCCCATGCTGCCACGCCTCGGCGCTGAACGCATGGCCGCGCCGATGCAGTTCGCAATAGCCATTAATCAGCGCGGGCGTGATCCACGTTTTTCCCTCGCGCTGAAGGTCGGCGCAGCCGAGCACCACGTCGCGAAAGGCGGTGTTGAATTGCAGCGTAAATCGTTCGCTGTCGATGTAGCGGCGCTGGGTGCGCGGCAGGGTGATCGAATCAAGCCACTGAATGCCCCGATGGGTCGGCGTATACCAACCGACGCGCCCGGCCGATCCGTTCAGCCAATTGGGGAACCGCCCGGCCGCGTAATGATGCAGCAGATCCAGCGGCGCGGGAGAAATCATTCGCGAGCAGCAGTTGAGGGGAAACATGGCAATCAGCGCTCTGCAAAAAAGCGCGGGGCTGTACAGGCGCGCCCGCGCACCAGTTATCGGAAGCTTAGCACCAGTTCTAAAGGAAAACGAATCCACAGATAGATTACCGGCGGTTTTTCTTAGCGTCTGATAATTACATCGCCGCTCGATGTAAAAATGGGCCGGGCGAAGCGAATAAGACGCCGTAACGACCGATAAAAATGCCCGCACGAGCCTGTGGCGGCGCGGCATATCGGCGCGGGTGTGACGGCTATTTCAGTACGGCGTCGGAAAGTTTAAGTCGGCGTTGCCCCTCGGGGCACAGCCATGACAGCGGGCAGTCGGCGCATTTTGGCCGGCGCGCCTGACAAATGGCCCGGCCGTGCGCGATCATCAGATGTGGCCAGAGCGTCCAATGCGTTTGCGGCACAAG